>NZ_JBEOMB010000022.1:0-23626 GCF_046000175.1 Rhodoplanes sp. SY1 | reverse complement strand
GGCGAGCGGCAGCGCCGCCACGGCGGCGACGGCGAGCAGGATCACACGGGCACGGGCGCGCATCGGTCGCTCCTTCGGCTTTCGGCTCGACATTCGGTTCAGCACGATGCTCGGCTCGAGGGTCCGGACGATGATCGGCCGGCGACGGGTCCGCCGGCGATGGTTCAACGGGCGATGCTTCAGCTCTTGGCGCTCTCGCCGATCAGGGCGAGGAGCATCTCGACTCGGGCCTTCATCCCGGCGGGCGCGTCGGGATCGGCGGCGGCCGCCTCGGCCCAGCGCCGGGTCGCGGCGACATCGCCCGCCTTCCAGGCGGACAGCGCCAGAAGCTCGCGGGCGGTGTGGCGGAAGGCGCCGTCCGGCCGGGCGAGCGGCTCCAGCCGCGCCTGCAGGTCGGTGTAAGGGGCGGTGTCGACCATCAGGAGGCCGGCCCGCACGGTCGCGGCCTCGCGGAACAACGGCGGATTGGCGGTGTCGCCGGCGATCGCCTGGAAGGTGGCGATGGCCGCCTTCGGATCGGTCGCCGCCTGCGCCTCGGCCTCGCGCAGGCGGGCGAGGTTGCGATAGGCCGGCACGGCCGCATCGGCGGCGAGCTTGGCGAAGGCCGCGCTGGCCTCGGCCGGCTTGCCGTCCTGGGCGAGCCGCGCCGCCGCGTCGAAGGCGACGCTCGCCGTCGCGGCCTGCTTGGCCTCGTACCACTGCCAGCCGCGCCAGCCGGCCACGCCGGCGACGACGAGGACGCAGATCGCGATGATCAGGCCGCCATGCCGCTTCCAGATCTGCTGCAGCCGTTCGCGGCGGACTTCCTCGTCGACTTCCCTGAAGATATCGGACACGCGGCGACCCGTTGTTCCTGAAGCTTTTGTTTCAACGATTTGGCGCCGTTCGTTCCGGCGCGGTGGGAGCGACGGCCCGGTTCGGCCACGCGCTCCCGGACCCAAGCCGCTAGACCATGCTTGTGGCGAGCGCAAGGCGCCTGTCGGGGTGCCGAGCACGGCACCACCGTGCGGCGCGCGTCGCGACGGCGCCCGCCCGGCTCAGGGCGCCTTCTTCACCGGATAGACATTGTCCGGTCCCGGGAAGGTGCGGGCGCGCACCTCCTCGGCATAGGCCGCCACGGCGCGCTCGATCGACGGTCCGAGATCGGCGTACCGCTTGACGAACTTCGGCACCCGGGGCGACAGGCCGAGCATGTCCTCCAGCACCAGCACCTGGCCGTCGCAGGCGGCGCTCGCCCCGATCCCGATGGTCGGGATCGGCACGGCCTTGGTGATCTTGGCGGCGAGCGGCTCGGCGATCGCCTCCAGCACGACCGAGAAGGCCCCGGCCTCGGCGACGGCCTTGGCGTCGGCCTCGATCGGCGCCCAGTCGGCGGGGTCGCGGCCCTGCGCCCGGAAGCTGCCGAGCGTGTTGATCGACTGCGGGGTGAGGCCGACATGGCCCATCACCGGAATGCCGCGCTCGACGAGGAACCGGATGGTCTCGGCCATCCGCACGCCGCCCTCGAGCTTGATGGCGCCGCAGCCGGTCTCCTTCAGGATCCGGGCGGCCGAATGGAACGCCTGCTCCTTTGAGGCCTCGTAGCTGCCGAACGGCATGTCGACGACGACGAGCGCCCGCCTGGAGCCGCGCATCACCGCGAGCCCCTGCAGGATCATCATGTCGAGCGTCACCGGCACGGTGGTCTCCAGCCCGTGCATCACCATGCCGAGCGAGTCGCCGACCAGGATCGAGTCGCAGTGCTGGTCGGCGAGGCGCGCCGTATGGGCGTGGTAGGAGGTCAGCATGGCGATCGGCACCCCGCCCTTGCGGGCCAGAATGTCGGGCGCGGTCAGGCGCCGGTCGTCGCGGTGAACGGACATGGTTTCGGTCTCTCGGTCGGGATCGCGGGTGCTGCGCCGCCACCCAGGAGGCGCGACGGCGTTCGGCTCAGGTGCCGAGCGCCGGGCTGCCGAACACGGCACGGCCGATCACCAGCGGGTGGAACACGAAGGCGAGGGCGAGATACAGGATCGTCCCGACCACCACGGCCAGGATGTCGTTGCGCCGGCCGCCGACCGGGATCGGCGGCGCGCCAGGATCGGTGCGGTGCTTGAGGCTGATGCGATCGTAGACGGCCCAGGCGAGCAGCGAGCCGAAGATCAGGATCGAGCCGAGGTCGCCGTTGGCGATCAGGTGCGCCACCGCCCACAGCTTCACGCCCGACAGCATCGGATGCTTGAGCACGCGCTTGATGTTGCCGGGGATGTACGCGGCCGTGACCATGATCACGGAAGGCCACATCAGGAGGGCCGACAGGTGCCGGGTCCAGGTCGGCGGATCGTAGAGCTCGATCCACTCGCCCTCCGCCCGGTACTCGGCGAAGCCCCAGCCCATCAGCACGATGCCGGCGAGCGAGACGACAGAGATCAGGCCCTTGTAGGGAATCTCGCCGAGACGCGCGACGAGGGCGGCGCGGCGATCGCGCCGCGACACGACGACATGCGCCCCGATGAACAGGACGAGACCCAGGACCAGAACGACGAGCCCCATGCATTCCCCCGGCGATGCGCGGTAAAAAAGCGGCCGGAGTAGAAGCGATCGCGCCAGCCGACGCAAGGCCGACGGCGGCGTGTGGGACCGGCCGCGACGGTGCGACACGGGCCCGCTCGCGCCGGGTCGGGGCGTGACAATCGCCGCCCGGTTGCCTACCAGGAGGCGCCCCTGCCCTCGTCGTCCGGAGCCGCCGAATGCCCTCGGTCCGCCGCCCCCTCGCCGCCCTGCTCTCGGCCTGTGCCGTCGTCGCCGCCGGGATGCTCCCCGCGCCGCCCGCCGTCGCCGAGACGTGGCCGACCCGGCCGATCCGCATCGTCGTTCCGTTCGGCCCGGGCTCGACCCCGGACCTGATCGCCCGGGTCGTCGCGGACGGGCTGCAGCAGCGGCTCGGCCAGACCGTCACGGTGGAGAACAAGCCGGGCGCCGGCGGCAATCTCGGCACCGACGCGGTCGCCAAGGCGGCGCCGGACGGCACCACGTTCGGCGTCTCGATCGCCGGCCCGCTCGCCATCAATGCGCTGCTCCAGCCGAAGATGCCGTACCGGTGGGACCGCGACTTCGCCTTCGTGACGACGCTCGCGACGCAGCCCTGCGCGCTGGCGGTGAGCAACGCGCTCGGCGTGTCGACGGTCGCGGGCCTGCTCGAGAAGCTGCGGGCCGAGCCCGGCAAGTACAACTATGCCTCGATCGGCAACGGCTCGCTGTCGCATCTCGCCATGGAGGCGATCGCCCGGGCGAGCGGCACCAAGATCGTCCACATCGCCTATGCGAGCTCGCCGCAGGCGGCGACCGCGATCATAAGGGGCGACGCCCAGATGGGCTGCCTGCCGGCGATCGCCGCGACCTCGCAGGCGGAAGCCGGCAACCTGAAGGTCATCGCGGTGTCGACGCCGGAGCCATACCGGCTGATTCCCGGCGTGCCGACCCTCAAGGAGAGCGGCATCGCGGTCGAGGCGGAGGCGTGGAACGGACTCATCGCGCCGGCCGGCACGCCGCCGGCCGCGATCGACCGCATGGGCGCGACCGTGCGGGAGATCCTCGCCGAGGCCGGCGTGAAGGAGAAGCTCGCGACCCAGGTGATGGAGCCGATCCCGTCCACCCCGGAGGCGTTCCGGGCCCGGGTCGAGGCCGAGGTGGCGCGCTGGAGGCCCGTCATCGAGGCCGCCGGCATCGCCGCCAATTGAGGCATGGCCAGCCGAGTCGCAGGTTCGGCCCTACCTCTCTGGAATGCTTGACGAATTATTACTCGGGTCAGACCCCGGACGGAACCGTGTCGCGCCCCGCCGGTTGCCCTCGCGAAGCAACCGAGAGGAGGCAGACCATGAGCGACCCGCAGGACGGCATGCGCGACCCGCGGCTCAGCGACCCCCGTGGCATTCACAATCCGGCTTTCGCCGACCGCCGCGTCGACGCCCCGGAGTCGACGCGCAAGAGCGGCACGTCGATGTGGGCGTGGCTCGCCGGGATCGTGGCGGCCGTGTTCATCATCGCGATCGTCTGGGGCATGACCGACCGCAGCGACAATGTCGCGCTCGACCGCAACGGTCCGGCCGTGACGACCGGGTCCGGCGCCGGGTCGGGCACGTCCACCGGGAGCGGGACGTCGAGCGTCCCCGGCGCGACGGGCGCCGGCAGCGAGCGGTCGGCCAATCCGGGCGCGGCGGCACCTCCGGCAACTCCGGCGCCGGCTCCCGCCCGCTGAGCAGCGGCGGCATGACGTAGGCATCGAGGCCGGCTCGCCCTTCGGCGGGCCGGCCTTTATCTTTATTGTCGAGAGGCTTGTTCGCGTCAGTGCAGACGCAGGATGACGGCCAGCGCGCCGAGCCCTGCGACCATCAGAGCGCCCAGCCGGATGGTGAGCTGCAGGCTCAGCCGCTCGATCTTGGCGTCGACGTCGTTGCGCAGGCAGTCGAAACGGCCATCGAAGCGGGAATCGAGATGCTGGAATCTCAGCTCCATCTCGGTTCGTAAAGCTTCGATCATCCCGTCGACTCGGTCGACCGCCGCCGCGAGATCCGTCTTGGTCACCAGCTCGACCATGATGTAGTCCCGCGCTGCCTCCGCGTGAGCTTCGGCCTGCGGCTCGGGCACCCCGCCGTCGCGCAGCCGTTTCGCGTAACCGAGCGTATCAAATGCGAGCACCATGGGACACTCCCGCGTCCCATGGGTTGTATCAGGTTGCATCCGCACGCGCATCCGGACAACGCCGCGGCCGACCCCAGGGTCCGGCCCTGCCGGCACCGATGCGATCACGTCTTTCGCGCGCTCGCGTTCACGAGACCGACCCCGGCGACGCACAGCGCCATGCCGACGAGCGCGACGGCGCCGAGGCGCTCGTCGAACAGCGCCCAGGCCATCACGGCCGTCGCCGGCGGCGTCAGATAGAACAGGCTGGAGATGCGGCTCGCGGAGCCGCGGCGGATCAAGAAGTACAAGAGCCAGATCGCGCCGAGGGAGAGCACCAGCACCAGCCAGGCGAGCGCGAAGACGAGCTCGCCCGTCCACTCCACCCGCCGGCTCTCGAACAGGAAAGCCCCGGCCGCGAACACGGCCCCGGCCGCTGCGTACTGGATCAGGAAGGCCGGGCGCCAGTCGATGGTGCCGCCGTGGCGCTTCTGCCAGAGCGTGCCCGCCGTGATCGACAGGAGAGCCGTGACGATGGCGATCCAGGCGATCAGGTCGGCCTCCCCGCCCGCCGTCTTGTCCTGGACGATCAGGTAGACGCCGACGATCCCGAGCCCGAGCCCGGCCCATTGACGCGGCGTCACGGTCTCGCCCAGCACCCGATTGGCGAGCGTCGACAACAGGATCGGCTGGAGCCCGACGATCAGCGCCGTAAGACCCACGGCGAGCTTGTGGTCGATGGCGATGAACACGCCGCCCAGGTAGCCGCCGTGCATGAGGAGCCCCGAGACGACGCTGTGGCCGACGGCTGCCCGGCCCGGCCAAGCCGGCCTCGTGATCACGACGACCAGCGCCATCAAGCCGACGACGGCCGCCATGCGCAGCGTCAGGAAGGTGAGCGGCTCGACATGCGGCAGCCCGAGCCGGGCGCCGATGAAGCCCGACGCCCACAGGACGACGAACACGGCCGGCGCCACGCGCGCGAAAAGGGTCTCGATTGTGCGCGGCATCGAGCGCTCCGAACGGGACGAGCATTGCGGACCAGGAGGTCAGGCGGCGCGAATCCTCCCGGGCGGGCGCGAGACTCCGCCCGGACGGCATCGAGCCGACCGGATGCCGCCACATTGCCAGCCCGCATTCGATGAAAGAAACGAATGTTGTTTATTCGATTGATCAAGCCTGGTGATGGAAGTCCTGCGTTTTCCGCCGCTTGGCGACACGGCCTGGTCTGCATCCGGAAGACCACGGCGATCGGTGGTTAACGAATTTCAAACATACCGCGGTCAAAATTCCGCCGGGTCCCCGGAACAAAACACGGGCCGGGGAATTACGGGGGGTTTGGCGGCGATGGCGCGCCTCGCATCTCTTTCGCTTGCCGGTATCACGCTCGCAGCAGGTGTCGTATCCGCGCTTTGCGCCGTATCCGGGGCTGTCCGGGCGGCGGAGCCGGATGTCGTCATCAAGCGCGACTTCGGCGGCTATGTCGAGGAGTACAAGGCCAAGTATGCCCGCATCCGCGACTCGGGCCAGCGCGTCGTCATCGACGGCATCTGCAACTCGGCCTGCACGCTGGTGCTCGGCATCGTGCCGACCAACCGCATCTGCGTCACCCCGCGGGCGAGCCTCGGCTTCCACCAGGCCTATTACGACAAGGCGTGGACGGCCGGCGTGAAGGTGACGAGCGCGGCCGGCACGGCCGAGCTGATGACCGTCTATCCGAATTCCGTGAAGCGCTGGATCGCCAGCGTCGGGGGCCTCACGGCCGAGATGAAGAAGCTCAAGAACGGCTACGATCTGTGGATGATCGTCGACCCCTGCCCGGACGAGTTCTGAGCGTCGTTCCTCCGACGACTGCGTGGCGACTGAGCCGGGCCGGATGCCCGGCTTTTTCTTTGCAACCCCTCCTGGCGCCAGCTTTTTGCGTTGCACGGCCGACCGCCGCGGTGTCTACCTGCCGCCGGCGGCGGCGGTCCTCGCGAGGGCCGTGCCGCGGCGGCGCCCCGCGCCCCGCCGTGCCGCAGGCGATCGTCCGGGACTGAAGCTCGACATGACCACCAGAACCTACGTGCTGACGCTCTCCTGCGCCGACACGACCGGCCTCGTCGCGGCGACGGCCGGCTACCTCGCCGGGCGCGGCATCTTCATCACCGAGTCGGCGCATTTCGGCGACCCGGAGACCGGCCGCTTCTTCGAGCGCACCGTGTTCAAGGCCGGCCCCGAGCAGCCGCCGATCGCGGAGATCGAGGCGGGTTTCCGACCGATCGCGGAGAAGTTCGGCATGACGTGGACATTCCACGACACCGCGATCAAGCCGCGCGTGCTGATCATGGTGTCGAAGTTCGACCACTGCCTGAACGATCTGCTCTATCGCTACCGCACCGGCAGCCTGCCGATCGACATCCCGGCCGTGGTGTCGAACCACCCAGACCTCGCCCGCGTGGTCGAGTGGCACGGCATCCCGTATCACTATCTGCCGGTGACCAAGGACACCAAGGCGGCCCAGGAGGCCCAGGTGCTCGAGCTGATCGGGCGGCTGAAGATCGATCTCGTCGTGCTCGCCCGCTACATGCAGGTGCTGTCGCCGGAGCTGTGCCAGGCGCTGTCGTGGCGCTGCATCAACATCCACCACTCGTTCCTGCCGAGCTTCAAGGGTGCCCGCCCCTATCACCAGGCGCATGCGCGCGGCGTGAAGATCATCGGCGCTACCGCCCATTACGTCACCGGCGATCTCGACGAGGGGCCGATCATCGAGCAGGGCGTCGAGCGCATCGACCACACCTTCACGCCCGAGGACTTCGTCGCCATCGGTCGCGACATCGAGAGCGTCGTGCTGGCGCGCGCCGTGCAGTTCCACATCGAGCACCGCGTCGTCCCGAACGGCCACAAGACCGTGGTGTTCCGGCGCTGAGCCGCGGTCATGGCCGGGGCGCGCTGGACAGTTCCGACGGCTTCCGTATAAGCGGGCATGCCCCGGGGGTGGTCCGAGTACTCGGCGCGGGACTGGGCGAAGCTTCGCCCTCTCCTGCACGCCATGAAGACCGCGCGCTACCGCGCGATCGATGCCGCGTATCGGCGCGAGCCCGCCGCGACCGGCGACCTCGCCGCACTCCACCGGCAGCTCGAAGGGCGCCACGTGCTCGTCACCGTGGCGTTCGCCGACGCCGAGGCGACGCGGTGGCAGACCGCGCTCGTGCGCCATTACGTGCCCTGCGCCGTCCACGTGATCGCCGACAACTCGCCGACCGACGAGTCCGCGGATGCCGTGCGGCGCATCACCGAGGCCGCCGGCACGCCTTACGTCCGCCTGCCGCCCAATCCGTGGCTCGGTAAGGAGCCGAGCCGGTCGCACGGCGCGGCGCTCAACTGGATCTGGGCGAACCTGATCCGGCCGGCCCGGCCGGCGGCGTTCGGCTTCATCGACCACGACCTGTTCCCGACCGCGCCGGACGATCCCTTCGCGCCGCTCGCCACACACACCGTCTGCGGGCCGATCCGGCGGGTCGGACCGCGCTGGTTCCTGTGGGCGGGCTTCGCCCTGTTCCGGTTCGACCAGGTCGCGAGCCTGCCGCTCGATTTCGGGCAGGACTGGTTCGCCGGCCTCGACACCGGCGGCGGCAACTGGGACCCGCTCTACAGCCGCCTCGCGCCGGAGGACGTCCGCGAGATCGACGGCCGCATGGTGCCGTTCAAGCCGGGGATCGACTGGCCGGACGGCCCGTTGCAGTGGTTCGGGCCATGGCTGCACGAGGTCGGCCTGATGGGCCGCCCCGAGCTGTTCGACGAGAAGCGCCTCGCCGTCGAGGCGCTGATCGCACCGCATCTTCTCGCGGCCGGCGCCCGGCCCGCCACGGCGACCGCGGCCGGCGCACGGGGCTGATCGGCCCTGCCCGGCTTCCTCACCCGGATGCGCGAGATCCAACCTCCCTCAGAAGGCTTTGTATGATTCGGTCATTCCGGGGCGGCGCATCGCGCCGAACCCGGAATCCAGCCCAGACTGTCGAGTTCGCCGCTGGATTCCGGGTTCGCGCCTTCGGCGCGCCCCGGAATGACCGGTTCTGCAAAGCCCATCGCCTGGGAGACGCGCCAGTCAGAGCTTCTCGAGCGTGGCGCCGGCGGGCGGGTTGCGGGTTGCGGCGCGGAGGAGTCCGAGGACCACCGGGCCGCGATCGCCGTCGATCTGGCGCCAGGCCGACGCGTTCATGACGTGCAGCCAGCCGTCGATCCACTGGACGTAGTCGCTGTGGAGATCGTAGCCGGCGCCGATCCGGCCGTACCTCAGGTCGGCGAAGGCGAGCGCCGCCTCGTCGAGATGACGGTAGATCGCGGGCCAGTTCTCGCCGCCCGTGTCCATCCCGTAGCGGTAGGTCGGAACGAAGCTCATCCGCCGGACCGGCACGTCGGCGGTCCGGTAGAAGCAGAAGCCGGCCCACAGCATCCAGCCGTTCGGCAGCCGGCTGCTCGGGCACCGCACCCCGTCGACGGGCTGGTCGGCGAGTCGATCGGCGATGCGATACGGGGCGAGCGGAAAGATGTCGTGGTCGATGAAGCCGAAGTATCGCGGGCGGAAGCGCGCCACCAGATTGCGGGTCGCCCAGACCAGCGCGCAGCCGTGCGACTGGCTCGCGGTCTTCAGGCTGCCGTTGTACGGGTTGTCCGGCAGACCGACATAGGGCACGCCCTCGCGCCGGCAGAACGCCCGGATGGCGTCGCGCTCCGGCCCGCGCGGCGAGTTGTCGAGCACGACGAAGCTCGCATGCTCGGCGAGATGCTCGCGCACCAGCGGCACCTGCCACTCGAGCAGATCGAGGCGCTTCCAGGTGACGACGCCGACGATTGCCTCGGAGAGCGCCGCCTCGCGGCCGGCGAGGTCGATGGCGTCGCTCCTGCGCCGGGCATACCAGGACGCGGCGTGCCGGCGCACGCCGTAGCGCAGCACGTCGCGGATCACCCGGAGCTGGGGGCGCAGGAGCAGCTTCTCCTCGAGAGTCCAGACCCGGGGCTGCGGCGCCGCGAGGCCGGTCCGCGGCCGCTCGTCCTGTGCATCCGTATCGCTCATTCCACCTCCGGCCGACGCCGCGCCGACGACGGCTCACCGGCATCCGTATTGCCGCTCCATCGACCGGATCTGGGCGACCCGCGCCCGTTCGCCGGGCGACAGCGGCACCATCGACTCGACGTCGTAGACGCAGCCCGCATTACCGAAATAGCTGATCGCGCGCGAGGTCTTGAAGCAGTAGCCGCGCGCCTTGAAGATCGAGTTGCGCTCGACCCAGAGCTGCTCGCACATGCCTTGCGCGAGCGCGCCCTCGGTGGCCCCGAGCAGCGTCGCGAGCGCGACCGCGGCGGACAGCAGACTCGTCGTTCTGGTCATCGGAAGTCCCCGTCTCGGTGGAGCGGGTGCGTCGGACGGACGGCGATCGGGCGGCCGGCGCAGCCCGCGGGAAAAACCCGTTCAGCATACGCCGATTGGTGGCGAACGGGAGGGGACGGGTTCGAAACGGCGCGCCTCGGTCACCCCGTCGTCGTCCACCGCCTCATCGTCGGCCCCGTCATCCTGAGGTGCTCGCGCAGCGAGCCTCGAAGGATGCGGCCACTGAACCCGCTTGCCCCCCCGGGCCCTCGCCCTTCGAGGCTCGGGCTCGCGCCCGAGCGCCTCAGGGTGACGGGAGTTGCGATGAGGGTCCGGGCTCGCGCCTGCCGGAGCCCCACTCCCGCCGCCTCACAGCGGCAGGTTGTCGTGCTTCTTCACCGGCATCTCGAGCGTCTTGGTGCGCAGCATCGACAACGCCCGGGCGATGCGCCGGCGGGTCGAGTGCGGCATCACCACCTCGTCGATGAAGCCGCGCTCGGCCGCCTTGAACGGCGACATGAAGCTCGACTCGTACTCGGCGGTGCGCTCGGCGATCTTCTCCGGGTCGCCCATGTCGGAGCGGAAGATGATCTCGACCGCGCCCTTGGCGCCCATCACGGCGATCTGGGCGGACGGCCAGGCGTAGTTCACGTCGGCGCCGATGTGCTTCGAGGCCATCACCACGTAGGCGCCGCCATAGGCCTTGCGGGTGATCAGCGTGACCAGCGGCACCGTGCACTGGCTGTAGGCGAACAGGAGCTTGGCGCCGTTCTTGATCAGGCCGCCCGACTCCTGCGCCGTGCCGGGCAAAAAGCCGGGGACGTCGACGAAGGTGACGATCGGGATGTCGAAGGCGTTGCAGAAGCGCACGAAGCGGGCGCCCTTGCGGCTGGCGTCGCTGTCCAGCACGCCGGCCAGCACCATCGGCTGGTTGGCGACGAAGCCGACCGTGCGGCCGGCGATGCGGCCGAAGCCGATGACGATGTTGCGGGCGAAGTTCGGCGACAGCTCGAAGAAGTCGCCCTCGTCCACGACCTTGTGGATCAGCTCCTTGATGTCATACGGCTTGTTCGGGTTGTCGGGGATCAGCGTGTCGAGCGAGGGCTCGAGCCGCTCGACGTCGTCGAAGCTCGGCCACTCCGGCACGCCGGCGCCCGAATGGGCCGGCAGGAAGTCGATGAAGCGCCGCATCTGCAGGAGGCACTCGACGTCGTTCTCGAAGGCGCCGTCGGCGACCGCCGAGCGGGTCGCGTGGACGCTGGCGCCGCCGAGCTCCTCGGCCGTGACGATCTCGTTGGTCACCGTCTTCACGACTTCCGGGCCGGTGACGAACATGTAGCTCGTGTCCCGCACCATGAAGATGAAGTCGGTCATGGCCGGCGAGTAGACGTCGCCGCCGGCGCACGGCCCCATGATGACGGAGATCTGCGGGATGACGCCCGAGGCGTGGACGTTGCGCTTGAACACGTCGCCGTAACCGCCGAGCGCCGCGACACCTTCCTGGATGCGGGCGCCGCCGGCGTCGAACAGGCCGATGATCGGGGCCCGCGCCTTGAGCGCCATGTCCTGGATCTTGGTCATCTTCTGGGCGTGCGCTTCCGACAGCGAGCCGCCGAAGACGGTGAAGTCCTTGGCGAACACGAAGACGGTGCGGCCGTTGACCGTGCCCCAGCCGGTGACCACGCCGTCGCCCGGAATCTTGGTGCGTTCGGCGCCGAACTCGCTCAGCCGGTGCTCGACGAACATGTCGTACTCTTCGAACGAGCCGTGATCGAGCAGGAGGCCGATGCGCTCGCGCGCCGTCAGCTTGCCGCGCCGGTGCTGCGCCTCGATGCGCGCCTCGCCGCCGCCCAGCCGCGCTCCGGCGCGACGCTTCTCCAGCTTCTCCAATATGCTTTTCATGGATCAAAACCCGCACGCGAAAAGGATGAGCATCGCTGGCATGTCATAGCACGGCAGTGCAGCACGAGGCGAGGGAGTGACAATGATATGTCGAGCGCCGCGGGGCAAGGCGCAACAATGGGTCGCACCCGCCTTAGACCCAAGGTCGAATAGACGATCACCGGGCCGGCACGGGCCGCCGCCGTCCGCCCCGGCGAGGCCTTCGCCGGCAGCGTCGGCATGGCATGGCGGCTAACGGCTCGCCACGAGGGTGACGGCCTTCACGATCCGATCGAGCTTGCCGATCAAACCCAGGCCGCCGAACGCGAGAATGAGCGTGGTCAGGATCTCGCCGGTCGGCGTCTTCGTCCCGACGACCGCCGGTGCGCCACCCGCCGGAGCGGCGCTGGCCGGGGCGGCGGAGGGCCCCGCCGCGGGCGACGCGCCAGCGGCAGCCGGCGGAGTCGTCGCGGCCGGTGCGGTCTTGGGCGCCGCCGCGGCGGTCGTGCCCGGCGCCGGGACGCCGGTGGCGGTGCCGATCTCGTTCGTCGCCTGCAGGATCGACAGGATCACATAGGCGATCACGGCGATCGCGGTCTTCTTGCCGGCGAGGGCCGGCCCGCCGATCCACCGGTCGATGTCGGACAGGACCAGCGGGGCCGGCGCCGTCGGCGGAGCCGGCACCACGGGCGGCGTCGGACCGGCCGGACTGGCTGGACCGGCGGAGCGCAATGCCAGGAGCGTCGCCTCGTCGGCGGCGCCGGACGGCGCGAGACCGCGATCGCGCTGGAACGCCGTGACGGCCGCCAGGGTGTTCGGGCCGAACTCGCCGTCGATCCCGCCGACCGGATAGCCGAGCCGCTCGAGCCCCTGCTGCAGCTCGCGGACCCGGTCACCGCGCTCGCCGTAGGCGATCGTCGCCGACAGCCCGGCCGAACCGCCGGCCGGGCCGGTTCCGATCGCGCCCGCGCGGCCGCGCCAGCGGGCGTGCGCCTCCGCCAGCTTGGTGTCGTAGCGGTTCGCCTTGTAGCCCTTGCCGTTGTAGCGCAGCGCGAAGGCGTCCCAGTCGTGCCCGTTGAGCGCCGCAACGATGTTCTTGCGCCGGATCTCGCGGACCATCAGGTCGATCTGCGCGTCGACTCCGCCCCGCGTCATGTGGTCGACCATGGCGACCGCGTTCGCGAAGCCGATCTCCTCGGCCAAGAACCCCATGGTCTGCCCGAGGCCCCACGAGCACGACCGCAGGGTGCATTCGACATCGACGGCGCGGGCCCGCGCGAGCAGCGCGAGACGCGCCGCCGACGACCCCTGGTCCTTGTACTGGGTGTCACGACGCCAGTCGGGGTGGGCGAGCCCCTGCCCCACCGCGACGGCGAGCCGGGCGGGCGCCCGCGCAGCGAGCTCGCGATGGAAGACGTGCCGCTCGAACAGGAGGCGGGGCGTGGCGCCGTCCGCCTCCAGCGGCTGGCCGGCGCTCTCCACCTCCACCACGGCCAGCAGCGCCGCCGTCTCGATGCCGTTGGCCTGCGCGGCGCGCACGAGCGCCGCGGCGAGCTGGTCGTTCAGCATGGGGCTCTCCCTGCCATCCGATCTGCATGGGGATCCGAGCGATGCTCGGGTTATCGCCCGGGCGCGCGAGCCGCGATGATGCCGAGCGCCTTGACGACTCGATCCGCCTTGCCGAGCAGGCCGAGTCCGCCGAATGCCGCGATCAGGGTGGTCAGGATCTGGCCGGTCGTCGTCATCGTGCCGGCGACCGTGCCGGGCGGGGTGACCGTGCCGGGCGGCGGGGCCGGCAGCCCCGTCGCGGTGCCGACCGCGTCGAGCGACTGCATGATCGCCAGCACCACATAGGCGACCACGGCGAGGGCGGTCTTCTTGCCGGCGAGCGCCTCGCCGCCGAGCAGATTGTCGATCGGCGACAGGATCGGCCCGGCGGCGCCCGGCGTGGCGGGCGTCGTCGTGCCGGGCGTCGGCTGTGTCGGGATCGTCACGCCGTTCGGCAGCGTCCGGCCGGCGAGCGCCGCGATCACGGCCGGCAGCACCGCCCGGATCACCGCGGCGACGTCCGGCGCGGCCGCGGCCGTTCCTCCGCCGACGTCCTGACCGGCCCAGATCATCGGCCCTTCCAGCCCCAAGCCCCGGCGGGTCGCGGCGTCCGCCGTGCCGGTCACGGGCAGCCCGCGGCTGCGCTGGAACGTCTCGATCGCGGCGCGCGTCAGCGGGCCGTACTCGCCGTCGAGCGGTCCGGGATCGAAGCCGAGCTCGCGCAACCGCGCCTGCACGGCCATCGTGTCGGCGTCGGAGGCCGGGGTGCTGCGGGGGATGTCGAACGGCGTCGGCGGGCCGCCTGCCATCCCCGCGCCGGTCACCAGATGCGGCGGCGCGTTGTCCGGATCGATGGTCAGGATGGTCGGCAGCGTCGTGTCGGGCAGCGGCGCGGTCTCGACCGGCCAGCGATAGGCCAGCCATTGGCTCTTCGGGTAGGACCGGCTGGTCACGGCGTCGCCCTGATTGCCGCCGAGGACGACGATGTTGTCGCCGTCCTCGCGATCGAAGAACGCGACATGGCCGGTCGGGGCATCCTTGCTGCCGCGCCAGAACACGACGATGCAGCCGCGCTGGGGCTTCTTGCCGAGATCCTGCCCGAACTGCAGATAGCTGCGGGCGCCGGCGCTGCCGGTTCCCTTGAAGCCGGAGAGCCGCAGGCAGGCGCCGACGAAGGCGGCGCACCAAGGCGTCTCGTCGTCCTTGAACTCGGGTGTTCCGGCCACCCTGAACATCTCGACGATCTTCGGATTGTCGGTCGCGCCGTGAACCTCGGCGAGCCCACGGAAATGCATCGCGACGGAGTACCAGGGAGCTGCCATCGTCCGCCCTCCACCTTGGATTGTGGAGAGTAGAGTTAGAATGCCCGGTGCCCGACAAGACGATTCCGGCACGCGGGGGCTGCAATTTTCCGTGAGCTGCAATTTTGCGTCGCAATCCGGACCGGATCACGAGGCGCCGCGGTCTCGTGCGGACGCCGCTCAGGCCCGGCGCAGCGGCGCCGGGTCGGAGGCCGCCGCCGGCTTCTGCGGCAGCTTGCCGGAGAGGCGCAGGATGAAGGACAGGACCTCGGCGACGGCGCGGTAGAGCTCCTCCGGGATCTCGTCGCCGAGCTCGACGTCGGAGAGCGCGGCGGCGAGGCCGGCGTTCTCCTCGATCGGCACGCCGTGCTCCTTGGCGAGCGCGACGATCTTCTCGCCGATCGCCCCCTTGCCCTTGGCGACGACGCGCGGGGCGCCCGGCGCGTCGTACTGGAGCGCGATGGCGAGCGGCATCGGCGGGCGCTCGGCGGTCATGAGGCGCGGTCCAGGAAGCGGCCGGCCGCCGGCGCAGCCTCACGGGCCGGACGCGGCGGGGCGCCGTCCCTCACCACCACCTCGGAGGGATCGAGCTCGGCGGCGCGCAGCCGCTCGGCCAGCACGCCGGCGTTGTCGCGCAGCAGCGCGGCGCTGTCGCCGCGCTCCGCCCATAGGGTGACGCCGGCGCGCTCGCCCGTCACCGTGACCTGGGCGTGGACGAGCCCGACCGGCTCGATCTCGACGGCGAAGCGCGCCCGCCAGGCGGGCGCGGCCTTGCCGGCTGTCCCCTGCCCCTTGCCGTCGCGGGAAATCTCGAACTGCGCGACCGTGGTCCCCTGCGGGGTCGCGAACGGAATCTCGAACACCCAGCGGGCGCCGGCCGCATCGGCGGCTCCGCCCGGCGCCGCGCTTCCCGGCAGCGAGGCCGCCTGCAGGAGGGTGTGGCGGGCGAGCGCCGCATCGGTCTGGGCGAGCAGCGTGCGGGCGGCGTCGTTCGGCGCGACATCCTCGGCGAGCGTCGGGGCGGCGACCGGCTGGGCCGCCGGCGCGGCACCGCCGTAGGGCGGCGGCGGCCGCGACGGGTGGCCGGTCTCGCCGGGAGCGGCTCCCGGCGCGGTCGACCCGGCCGCGGGCGTCGCCGCTGCGGCCGGGGGAGCGGTCGCGGCCGCGGTGGCGCCTGCCGGCAGCCCGCCGGCCGTGATCGCCTGGGCGAGCGCCCGGTAGAGCGCCTGGGCGCCGGCCGTCTCGGGCCGTCCGGCCCCGACGTGTCCCGCGCCGGCGAGCGAGGCTTCGACGAAGCCCTGGAGCTTCGACTCGGTTCCCTCCGGACGTCCCGCGGCGGGCCCGCCCGCCATCGCGGCGAGCGCCGCCCGGAGCGCGACGAGCGCCGCCTTCATGTCGCCGGACGGCGAGGTCCGGGTCGCGGCAGCGCCGGCGGCGAGCCCGGCTTCGAGAAAGAGGCCGGAACGGGCGAGCGCCCCGGCGACGTCCTCCGGCTCCACCGGCGCGTCGGTCGGCAGGCGGAACGCCATCAGCTGGGCGACGGCGAGGCGCAGCGCGTCGGGCAGCGCGCCGCGGGTCATCATGGCGGCGAGATTGGCGAACAGCGGCGCCAGCCCGTCCTGCTGCAGGGCGGCGGCGCGCACGGCCTGTGCGAGCGCCGCCTGCGGGTTGGCGGCGAGCGCCGCCGGATCGAGCGGTTGACGCATCACCGCACCGGACTCGGCGGAGCGCGCCGCATCGGCTGTCTTCGAAGCCGCGGCCGCGCCGGCCGTGACCGCGCCGCCCGCGGCGCCACCGATCTCGTCGGGATGCAGCACCACGAGGCGCAGGCCGTCGGGCGTCGCCCGCACGGCGAGATGGACGTGGGCACCCTGGGGCAGCGGCACCGCGGTCTGCACGTCGATCAGCGAGTCGCCGACGGCGAGCTGGACATGGGTCTGGTCGAGCACCCGCATCACCAGGGCGTCGACGATCTGCCCCGGCGTGAAGGTCGGGGCGTTGCCGCCGCCTTGGGTGTTCAGCGCCACCGCGATGGGCGAGACGACGAGATCCACGGGCCGCATCCGTCGGTTCGAGGGTTCTCCACCCTGAACGTTAGCAGGCGGGCGTAAACCGAACGTTAACCTCTGGGTTGCGGACCGGGGAGGCGCGCGCCAAGGTGCTGCGCCTGCCACGACCGGCTTCCACGGCGTGGCGCCGATGAGGAGATGCGCATATATTTGCGCATAAGATCGCTGCCGGCCGGCGGAGGTCCGTGGAATGAACCGGCCGACCGTGGAGACGAATCGTGCCCGAATCGTCGCCCGTCTGGTGCAGGATGGGTGGGTTCTCCGCCACGGCGGCAGTCATGACATATGCACCCATCCGGACCGGCCGAGGGTCGTCATTACCGTGCCGCGGCATCGGATGGTGTCCATTGGCGTCGCGCGGGTGATCGCCCGTGCGGCGGGCTGGCTCGAACAGGAGCGGTGACGATGAATCGCTACGTGGCCGTGGTCGACGGCGAAGCCGGAGCCTATGGCGTCGTGTTTCCCGATCTGCCCGGCTGCACGTCGGGCGGCGCGACCCTCGACGAGGCGATGCGCAACGCCGCCGAGGCGGCGCGGCTGTGGGCCGAGGAGATGCGCGCTCAAGATGGCGAGATCCCCGTCCCCCGGAGTGCGGAGGACATCGCGCGCGATCCGGACATCGCGGCGGATCTGAGAAACGGCGCGATCCTGACGGCGGTGCCGATGGTCCTCGACAGCGGTCGGCCCGCGAAGGCGAACATCTCGCTCGATGCCGGCCTGCTCGCCGCGATCGATGCCGCAGCCGCGGAGCGTAGGCTCACCCGCTCGGCCTTCCTCGCCAGCGCGGCGCGCGAGAAGATCGAGAGCGGCGGCTGAAGTGGAAGCGCACCGCGGCGCTCTCACCCCTCCGGCACCAGCTCGAGCACGGCGGCGGCGGCGTCGAACTCGCTGCGGCGATGGGCGCGGCGGGCGAGCGCCTGCTCGTCGTGGCCCCACAGCTCCATGTTCCAGTCCTCGTCGACATGGGCGGCCGCCCAGGCCTCGTCGGCCGTGACCGCGCCTTCGGCGAGGGCGAGGCCGAGCAGGGCCGAGCCGGTCAGCGCCGTGACGACGTGCAGGGCGCCGAGCCGCCAGGCGCCGGCCGGGATCAGGCGCCGCATCGCCGCGACGGCGTGCTCCGGCTGGGTCGCGAACACCACCCCCTCGACCAGCACGAAGCGCGCCCCGTGGCGGTCGCGCGCCCAGGCGAGCACCGGGTCCCAGGCGCGGCTCTGCTTGTCGACCAGCCGGGCCGGCCCCTCGGCCCGGTAGACCAGGAGATCGGAGCCGAGATAACGGGCGATCTCGAAGGCGACCTCGTCGGGCGTCTCGACGACGGCGTCGATGATCGCGTTGGCGAGCCGGGTCAGCGGCATTTTTCCGGGATCGATCGTCTCGCCCTGGGCCTGCCACTCGGCGGCGCCGCGCTCGGCGATCGCCGCGGTCGGGAAGGCGAGCGGGCGGCGCGCCGGGGTGCGGACCGGCCGTCCGTCGAGCGCGACCGCGACGCCCTCCGGCGTCTCGCGCAGCGACACCTCGGCGTAGAAGCGCCGCCGCAGCGGCCGCATGGTCCGCTTGGCCGCCTCGTTCGGATCGGCCGGGCTCGCGGCGAAGAAGTCTTCGAACAGATCGGACATGGGTCTCCCCGCGGCCGCGCCTCCGGTGGAGGCGAAGGCGGCCGGCCCCGTTTATCTAGGGGGCGCGAGGCGTCGCGGAAAGCGCCGGCGCACGGCCGGCGCCTCGCCCGCCCGTCGCCGTCGGTCGCCGCGATCGTCCGTCGCACGCCGAAACACTGGCACGGTGATCCGACATGCGCAGGCCGCGTTCCCGGCCCATTTGGGATTCATGCTCATGGGCGATCGCCGGCCCGGACCGCCGACCACGGCCGTCGTCCGCGCCGCGACCGACGGGGCCTCGTCCGTCCCGCCCGTCGGGTGAATCGTCAGGAGACGTCTCAATGATCGCAAGATCCGTGCTGGCCGCGGCCGTCGCCGCGCTGCTCGGCCTGTCGCTCGTCGCCGTCACGAGCGAAGCGCGCGCGCAAGGCCGGATGATCGAAACCCCGGGCCGTCCCGGCCCGGGAGCCCCGGGCCTCGGCCCGAGGCCCGGACCCGGACCGGGCCTGCGGCCGGGACCGGGCTGGGGACCTGGGCCCGGTCCCTGGGCGGTTCGGCCGTGGGGCTGGGGCGCCTATCCGTGGGGCTTCTGGGGCTATCCGGCCTATTGGAACGGCTCCTATCCGACCTTCAGCGAGGTCGACGAGATGCCGTGCCTGCGCAAGGTGTGGCTGAGCAAGACGCGCTGGACATGGCGGCGCGTCTGCTGAGCGCGACGCGCGGCCGCGCACGATTTCGATCGCATGGTCCGGAACCGGACGCAGTTTACCGTGGCACATTTGATCCGACACGGCGTTGGGCGATCGAGAGCCGATGCCGCCCTTGTCGTTCCTCGCGGGAGTGTTGCTCGCGAGTACGCCGACGAGCCGGCCCTGCCCGGCTCGTTCAGTGAAAGGAGAACGGCATGATCCGGACATCTGTGGTGGCCGCTGCGGCGGTGGCGGCGCTCGGCCTCGTGGCGACGTCGACGCCCTCGCACGCTCAGCGCGGCCTGGGCTGGCAAGGTGGCGGCTGGCACGGCGGCGGTTGGGGCGGCGGCTGGCGCGGCGGCGGCTGGGGCTACAATCGGGGCTGGGGCTACAACCGCGGCTGGGGCTATCGCGGCGCCGGCATCGGGGTCGGCGCGGCGGCCTTCGGGCTCGGCCTGGGTCTCGCGGCGGCGAGCCAGCCGTGGGGCTACGGCAGCGGCTGGGGCTCCCCCGCGTACGGCTATCGCTACGGCTACGCTCCGCGCTACCGCTATGCCCCGCGCTGGGGCTACGCGCCGGCCGGGTATTACGGATACGCGGCGTCGCCGGGATGGGGCTGGGGCGCCCCCTGCGTCCAGCGCGTCTGGTGGCGCGGCGCCTGGCGGCTGCGCCGGGTCTGCTGATCGATCGCCTCGCCGCGGGCACCTTGAGGACGAGGGCGCCCGCGGCCCTCCGCCTTGACCTTGCCGAGATGCGCCCGTAGCTGGCGGCGGTACGCCCCTGCTCCCACACGGCGGGCGGCGACACCCGCACCCCTGCCGGCTCCGCCGCGCGCAACCCGTCCCAAGGTCCATGAACGCCTCTCACCCCCTCGCCGCCGCCGCTTTCGGGCTCGCCCTTCTCGTCGCCGCACCCGCGCAGGCGCAGTTCGCCACGCCCGAGGAGGCCGTGAAGCAGCTCTACGCGCTCTACGGTACCGGCAAGACCGATCTGATGGGCCTGCCCAACGAGCCGAAGGTGCTGCGCCGGTTCTTCGTGCCGGCGATCGTCCAGGGTTACGCCAAGGCCGAGCTGATCGACGCCGATTTCTTCGTCCAGGGACAGGACTTCGAGCTGTCCGACGTCAGGATCGCGCCCGCCACGACGAGCGGCGACAAGGCGACGATCGCCGTCGATCTCCAGAATATGGGCCAGCCAGTTCATCTCGATTTCGAGCTCGCCAAGGGCAAGGACGGCTGGCGCATCGCCGATGCCCGCACGCCGAAGGGCGACACGCTGCGCAAGATGCTGGCGCGGTCGCGCTGATCGCACCCGCCGTCGCGGCCGGATCGAAACTCCGGCCGCGCCGCACCTCCGGTTGCCGTGTCTGGAAATTTCGCCGGTGTTGCATTTTTTCCGTGGTCGTCGCCACTCCGGCGAGACCTCACAGGTAGCTTTCTACTCCATTGATTTTTCTTGAATTTTTGGTGCGACCGGGCGCCGCTGCGGCATCGTGCCGACTTGCGCCGTGGCGCAAGCGCAACGCCCGCGATCCTGTACAAAGCAACAGCCGAGCGGCAATTTAGGATCTTGGAGTCGGATAGGGGACGTCGCGCGCCGGGGACCGCGCGCGTCGTTTTTGGGGGTGAGTTCTTGATCGTCGTCGTGGGGCTGGCGTTCGAGGCGAAGATCGTCGCGGACGCGGGGATGCGTGTGATCTGCAGCGGCGACGGCCGCAACCTCGCCGCGTCGCTGACGCAGGCGATCGACGACGAATGCGGCGGGCTGATCAGCTTCGGGGTGGCCGGCGGGCTGCATCCGGATCTCGACCCCGGCACGTGCGTGGTCGCGGCCGAGATCCTGTCGGGCGCGACGCGCTTCCCGACCGATCCGGCGTGGTCGCGCAAGCTCGCCGACACCATTCCGGGGGCGGTCCGCGGCACCATCGTGGGCGTGCCGAAGCCGGTCGCCCACACGGCCGCCAAGCGCAGCCTGCACGAGAGCACCGGGGCGCTCGCCGTCGACATGGAGTCCCACATCGTCGCCGAGATCGGCGCCGCGCATGCTCTGCCGGTGGCGGCGATCCGGGTCATCACCGATCCGGCCGACCGCGCACTCCCGAAGGCGGCGCTCGCCGCGATGCGGCCGAACGGCACCACCGACATCCTCGCCATGGTGCGGCAGGTGATGCGCCAGCCCAAGGAGCTGCCGGCGCTGATGCGCACGGCGCTCGACGCGCGCGCGGCCCGCGCCACGCTGGTGCGCGGCCGTCGGCTGCTCGGCCCCGGCCTCGGCCTGGCCGAGTTCGCCGCCTCCGCGACGCCGTCGTTCGGCGGCTGAGCGCGCGCGAGCGGGGCGAACCACCTCTCCCGTCGTCACCGCCGGACCTGATCCGGCGGTCCATCGTCTTTCCGGGACTCAGCCGATCGGCTTCAGCGCGGCGGCGTAGAGCTTGGCGCGCTGCACATAGCCGTCGGCGCCGGCCCGGATGCGATCGATCGCGGCGTCGTCGAGGGTGCGCACCACCTTGCCGGGCGCCCCGACGATCAGCGACCGCGGCGGATACGTCTTGCCCTCCGGGATCACGGCGCCGGCGCCGACGATCGAGCCCTCGCCGATCACGGCGCCGTTCATCACGATCGCGCCCATGCCGATCAGGCTGTTCGACGCCACCGTGCAGCCGTGCATGATGACGTTGTGGCCGATCACGCAGTCGCTCCCGATGGTGAGCGGAAAGCCCATGTCGGTGTGCAGCGTCGCGTTGTCCTGGACCTGCGAGCGGACGCCGATCTCGATCCACTCGTTGTCGCCGCGCAGCACCGCGCCGAACCAGACGCTCGCCTCGTCGAGGAGCCGCACCCGGCCGATCAGCACGGCCGTGTCGGCGACCCAGAAGCGGCCGGCGGGCGGCAGCTCGGGAACGAGATCCTGCAGGGCATAGATGGGCATGCGTCGCGCCTCCGGGTCGAATGGTCGGATCGTGCGATGGGGTCGAGCGTTTCCGCCCCACCCTTAGCCCGGCGACGGGACTGGCGGAAAGCGCCGCGCGCGGCGCGCCGCGCGGCCGCGGCCCTCAGCCGATCAGGCGCGAAAGCCCGCTGGTCACGACCTCGACGGTCATCACCACGATGGTTCCCGACATCAGGCTCCACAAGCCGGCGATGATGGTGGCGATCATCACGAACTCGAAGCGACGGCGCTCGATGATGCGGCCCCGCACCGTGTTGCGCATGATGATGAAGGGCGCCGCGAAGACCAGGAACGGCACCGCCGCGAAGCTCGCGGCCGAGGCACCCTGCTCCAAGAGCCGGAACGAGGCCGGCCGCTGCGCCCACATCTGGTAGCCGGTGGCGATCAGGCCGGCGAAGGCGAAGCCGATGGACAGGGCGAGAAAGTTCTGGATCGACTCCGGCGACATGACACGGCTCCGCACACGCTGCGACCCGATAGGTATCCCCCATCCGACCCGCCGCCGCCACGCTATCGTTAAAGAACGGTTAACGCGAGAGGGGCGCAGGATCGAGGCCACATGGTTCGAGACGCGCTCCTGCGGAGCGCTCCTCACCATGGAGGGAGCCCATCGGGACGTGCGGCCGCGGGCGTTGGCGACAAGCGGTTAACGACCGCGTGGCACACTCCGCGCGAACTCGGACGGCGTGGCGTGGCGTGAGCGTGGCGTATGGTGGACGTGGTGTATGGGGCGCGGGTGCGGCCGGCTCGGCGGCGGCACAGCCGCAGGGCCATGGTGGCGATGGCCGGCCTCGTCGTGGTGGGCGGCGTCGCGGTCGCGGCGGGAATGTGGTCCGTCTGGGCGCGCTGGCCGGCGACCCCGGCTCCGGTCGCGGCCGACACGCCGCATCTGCCGATCGTGGTCGCGGGCGAGACCTTCGCGATCGCGCCGGGCGCGATCCGGATGGCGGTGCAGCGCCGGCCCGGCGCGCAGGAGCGCCTCGATCTCGTCTACGCCTGGCCGGAGCTGACGCCGCCGCGCCCCCTGGACCCGGTCGCGACCGGAGCGATCGCCGGCGACCGGGTCGCGAGCGATCGCTTACCGGGCGAGCGGCTTCCGGGCGAGCGCGGCCCGGGTGACCGCATCTATGTCACGATCGCACCGGCGGCCGGCGCGCTGGAGCCGGCCGAACGGCTGCGCGTCCTTTGGCTGCGCTACGTCCGTGACATGCTCGAGCCCGCCCCCGACGGGCTCGCCGTCGTCGAGTTCCGCGACGGCACGCCCTATCAGGGCGAGGATCTCGCCTGGGAGGAGAACGCGCCGGAAAAGTTCCTGGCCCGTTGCGAGCGGCCGACGCCGGGCCGCCCGCCGGCGACCTGCCTGACCGAGAAGATCGTCGGCGGCGCCGTGGTGACGATGCGGTTCCCGCGCGAGTGGCTGGCCGACTGGCACAAGGTCGCCGACGGCTTCTCGCGGCTGCTCGTCACCCTTCGGCCGAAGGCGGGGTGAGGCCTCTGCCCAGCTCTAGGAGTGAAACAATGATGCCGGTGCTCGGCTTCGTGCCCCGGACGGGCGCGGCAGGCCGCAGGCCTGATGCGCCGCAGA
>NZ_JBEOMB010000021.1:0-45602 GCF_046000175.1 Rhodoplanes sp. SY1 | reverse complement strand
TCGTCGGCCGCATCCTCGACATCGAGGTGTGAGCGGCGCGGGCTGACGTCGGCCGCGCCGCTCAGCCCCCCGTGCCGCCGACCGTGATGCGGTCCATGCGCAGCGTCGGCTGGCCGACGCCGACCGGCACGCCCTGTCCGTTCTTGCCGCAGGTGCCGATGCCGTGGTCGAGGGCGAGGTCGTTGCCCACCATGGTGACGCGGTGGAGGTCGGTCGGGCCGTTGCCGATCAGCATGGCACCCTTCACGGGCGCGCCGACCTTGCCGTCCTCGATCCGGTACGCCTCGGTGCACTGGAACACGTACTTGCCCGAGGTGATGTCGACCTGGCCGCCGCCGAACGACACGGCGTAGATGCCGTTCTTCACCGACGCGAGGATCTCGGCCGGGTCGTGGCTGCCGGCCGTCATCACGGTGTTGGTCATGCGCGGCATCGGCACATGGGCGAAGCTCTCGCGGCGGCCGTTGCCGGTCGGCGCCATGCCCATCAGCCGGGCATTCTGGCGGTCCTGCATGTAGCCGACCAGGATTCCGTCCTCGATCAGCACGGTGCGGTTGGTCGGCGTGCCCTCGTCGTCGATGGAAAGAGAACCACGGCGCGACGCCATGGTGCCGTCGTCGATCACGGTGACGCCCTTGGCCGCGACCTGCTGGCCGAGCAGCCCGGCGAAGGCCGAGGTCTTCTTGCGGTTGAAGTCGCCTTCGAGACCGTGGCCGACCGCCTCGTGCAGCATCACGCCGGGCCAGCCGGGGCCGAGCACCACGTCCATCTCGCCGGCCGGGGCGGGGACCGACTCGAGGTTGACCAGCGCCTGGCGCACCGCGTCATCGGCCGCGCCGTGCCAGGCCGCGTCGCTGACGAACTGCTCCATGGTGGCGCGTCCGCCATAGCCGTGGCTGCCGGTCTCCTGGCGGTCGCCGTCGCCGACCACCACCGAGACGTTCACCCGCACCATCGGCCGCACGTCGCGATAACTCTCGCCATCTGGCCGGACGATCTCGACCGCCTGCCAGGTCGCCGCGATCGAGGCCGTCACCTGCCGGACTCGCGGGTCCTTGCCGCGCGTGTAGGCGTCGATGGTCTCCAGCAGCCGCACCTTGTCGGCGAAGGCGATGCCGGCGAGCGGATTGGCGTCGGTGTAGAGCTTCGCGTTCGTGCGCGGCGGCGCTGCCGCCAGCGTGCCCGCGTAGCCGCCCTTGACCGCCTTCACGGCGTCGGCGGCGCGGCCGATCGCCTCTTCCGACATGTCCGAGGCGTGCGCGTAGCCGACCGCCTCGTCCTTGACGGCCCGCAGCCCGAACCCCTGCGTTGTGTCGTAGGTCGCCTGCTTGAGGCGGCCGTTGTCGAACATCAGCATCTCGGACTGGCGGTATTCCAGGAAAAGCTCGCCGTCGTCGGCCCCGTCGAGCCCGCGCGCGATCAGGCGCGACACGTTGGTCCGGTCGAGCCCGGCGCGGTCGATCAGCGAGGTCGTGGCGGTCATGGCGGATCTTTCGGTGAGGAGACGGCTGCCGGGAAGATAGTGGGTCCGGGCCGGCGGCGCGAGGGGGCGGGCGCCGTAGCCCGCATGGAGCGGAGCGCAATGCGGGGCACACGCGGGGCAAGGATCCCGCATTCCGCTGCGCTCCATGCGGGCTACGGGTGCCTCCTCATGGCCCCAGCACGTGCAACCGGTCGGTCGCGATGTCGATCGCGACCGCGGTGCCGGGCGCGAGGTTTTCGGGGGCGGTGCCGTGGCCGAGGTCGACAAGGAGGAGCGTGGCCGCGCTCGCATCGGTGGCGTTCGCCGTGGCCGTGCCGACCGCGATGCCGTAGCGCTCGGTCGCCCCCAGGAATTCCTTGAACCGGATCGTGCCGGGAATGCGAACGCGGCCCTCCGCCGGCGGGGCATCGGGGCGCGACAGGACCGCGTGGTGCGGGCGGAACACGAGCTTCGCCCCGGGCGGCGGCGCGCCGACCGGGAGCGCGCCCGCCGGCAACGGAATGGTGCCGGCCGCGGTCTCGAACGCCGCCGCGGCGCCGTCGCGCACCACGCGGCCGTCCAGGATGTTGGTCGTGCCGAGAAAGCCGGCGACGAACAGGTTCTTCGGCGCGTCGTAGAGCGCCGTCGGGGCGCCGACCTGCTGCACGGCGCCGTCCTTCATCACGGCGATCCGGTCGCAGATCGTGTTCGCCTCCTCCTGGTCGTGGGTGACGAAGATCGCGGTGAGGCCGAGCCGCTGCTGCAGCTCGCGCAGCTCGCGGCGCACCTCGCCGCGCAATTTCGCGTCGAGGTTCGACAGCGGCTCGTCGAGCAGCAGCACCTTGGGCTCGACCACGATGGTGCGGGCGAGCGCGACGCGCTGCTGCTGGCCGCCGGAGAGCTGCGCCGGCCGGCGCTTTTCCAAGCCCCCGAGGCCGACGAGATCGAGGGCGGCGGCGACACGCTTTCTGATCTCCTGGCGTGGCAGGCGGCGCTCCTCCAGCCCGAAGGCGACGTTCTGCTCGACCGTCATGTGCGGCCACAGGGCGTAGGACTGGAACACCATGCCGACGTCGCGCTTCCACGGCGGCAGGCCGGAGACGTCGCGCCCGGCGATCAGCACCCGGCCGCGGTCGGCCTGGTTGAAGCCGGCGATCAGCCGCAACAGCGTGGTCTTGCCGCAGCCCGACGGCCCGAGAAAGGCGAAGAACTCGCCGGGCTCGATCCGCAGGTCCACGTCGCGCAGCACGTGATTGGCGCCGTACCAGAGATCGACATGCTCGATGGCGATGTCGACCGAGGGCGTCGCGAGGGTGTCGACGGCGAGCGCAGTCATCCGGTGGCTCCGGGGATGGCCGGGCCGGCGGCGCCGCGGCTCTGGCGGCGGTGCTGGCGTTCGACCACGAGGTGGGACAGGAAGGTGCAGACCGCCACCAGCACCACGGCGATGACGCCGAGTGCCGCGCCCGGCCCGCGGCCGGCCGGCGATTGCATGAACACGTAGAGCCCGTAGGCGAGCGGCGCGTCGGAGTTCGACTGCACCAGCATCAGCGTCGCGGCGAGCTCGACCGAGGCGGTGGCGAAGGACGAGATGAAGCCGGCCAGCATGCCGCCCGAGATCAGCGGCACGACGACCCGGCGGATGGTGCGGGCCTTGGTGGCGCCGAGGTTCTCGGCCGCCTCCTCGAGCGACACCGAGACCTGCTGGAGCGCCGCGTAGCAGGCGCGCAGCGCATAGGGCAGGCGGCGCACCGCGAGCGCCAGCACGATGACGATCCACAGCGTGGCGAGCGGCACGCCGCCGACGTCGATGCCGTAGAAGGTGCGCAGGTAGCCGATACCGATGACGACGCCCGGCACCGCGACGGCCGCCATCGCGATCCAGTCGAGCCACTGTCGGCCGGGCAGCTTCGTACGCAACACCAGATAGGCGATGGCGGCGCCCAGCACCACGTCGATGATGCCGGCGAGCGACGCATAGAGCAGCGTGTTGGTGATGTAGAGGGACGACTCCCCGAACACCCGCGCGTAATGGGCCAGCGTAAAACCGTCCGGCAGCGGGCTGTAGGACCAGACGGTGGCGAGCGACAGCATCAGCAGGGCGGCGTGCGGGGCCAGCACGATCACCAGGATGAGCAACACGACGCCCCATGCGACGACATGCTCCAGCGGACGGAGGCGGCGCTTCTCCAGCCCGCCGCCGCCGCGCTGCACGGTGGCGTAGTCGCGGCCCCGCATGGCGAGCATCGACAGCGCGATGGCCGAGACCGACAAGAGCACCAGCACGACAGAGATCACGTAGCCCATCGGGTCGGCAATGCCGATCGAGGTGATGCGCAGATAGGCCTGCGGCGCCAGCATGTCCTTGACGTTGAGGAGGAGGGGCGTGGCGAGATCGTCGAACACCTTGACGAACACCAGCGAGGCGCCGGCGATGTAGCCCGGCATCGCGAGCGGGAAGACGATGCGACGGAACAGCCGAAGGCCCGAGCTGCCGAGGTTCTGGGCCGCCTCCTCCATGCTGCGGTCGATGGTGCGCAGCGCCGTCGAGAGATTGAGCAGGATGAACGGGAAGTAGTGCACGCCCTCGACGAAGACCACGCCGTTCAGTCCCTCCATGAACGGGATCTCGATGTCGAACCAGTCGCCGAGCAGGAGATTGACGGTGCCGCTGCGGCCGAACACGAGCTGCATGGCGACCGCGCCGACGAAGGGTGGCATGATCAGCGGCAGGAAGCCGAGCGTCTGCACCAGCGCGGCGCCGCGGAAGTCGAAGCGCGTCGTGATCACGGCGAGGGGCAGCGCCAGCACGGTCGCCAGCGCGACCGTCATGGCGGCGGCGATGATCGAGTTCCAGGTCGAGCGCACCAGGAGGTCGGTGCGGGCGAAGTCGTAGAAGTTGACCAGCGTGAAGGCGCCGGTGCCCTTCTCGGTGAAGGCGACCCACACGACGGTGCCGACCGGGATCACCAGCGCGACCGCGAGGAACACGACGATGGCGGCCGCTACGGCCCACTGGCCGGGCGTCGCGAGTGCGGCACGCGCGCGGGGCGCGGTGACCGACGTGCTGGAGGCCGGGACGGCGACGGTCATTCACCTCTCCCCGCGTGCGGGGAGAGGTCGATCTTCGCGCGATCAGCGCGAAGGTCGGGTGAGGGGGCGTCTCCCAGATGCTGAGCACTTGCGATTCGCGGTGGCGCCCCCTCATCCGGCTCGCCGCGCGGCGGCGAGCCGCCTTCTCCCCGCACGCGGGGAGAAGGAAAGACGGCGCTCTGCATCGGGGCGATCATTCGGGCGAGCCGCGCTGCCGCCTCACTTCGCCAGCCGCGTGGCTTCTTCGGCTTTGGCCTTGGCGCTCGCGTAGTTGTCGCGGGCGAAGCCGGCCCAGCGGTTCTCCAGCTCGGCCTGGCGGGCGCCCTTCTCCTTGGCGCCCGTGAAGGCGCCGCCGATCTCGGGCGAGGCGGCCTCCGCGGCCGTCACCGGCATGGCGGCGACGAGATCGCGGGCCTCCTTCACCAGGGCGCGGCCTTGCGCGTTGTCCTTCTTCACCAGCGCCGCCTCGGCCGCGTGGATCGCCTTGGTGGCGGCCTTGAGGTTGTCGAGCTGGAACGTGATCAGCTGATCGAACAGCGCGTCGACGACGGCGGTGCGCTTCTCCGAGACGTCGGGGTCGAACCTCACCTTGGCGCCGAGCGAGGGATCCTTGAACGGGTTCGGATAGTCGGCCGGCGCCTTGGCGTAGGTCGCGGGGTTCACGGGCAGGCGCCGGATGGTCGGCTCGAGCAGCACCTCCTGGCCCTTGTCCGACAGCAGGAAGTCGATGAACGCCTCGGCACCGGCGCGGTTCGGCGCGTTGGCGACGATCGCCACGTTGGCCGGCACGATGGTGGTCACGCTCGGATAGACGAACTTCACCGGGAAGCCGGCGGCCTGGGCCGAGAAGCCGAAGAAGTCGATGACGATGCCGACGCCGAACTGGCCGGAGTTGACGCCCTCCGGCACGCCGAACGAGCGCTCGGTCACCTGGCGGAAGTTGCCGGCCATCTCCTTGATGGTGCGCCAACCCTGGTTCCAGCCCTCGCCCTGCAGCACGGTCTCGATGGTGAGATGCGTGGTGCCGGAGCGCGACGGCGCCGCGATCGCCACATGGTCGAAATAGACCGGCTTGGCGAGGTCGCTCCACTCCTTCGGGTCGGGCAGCTTGTTGGCGCGGGCGTAGCGGGTGTTCCACATGATGCCGTAGCCCGACGCCGCGAAGCCGAAATAGAAGCCTTCGGGGTCGTTGATCGGGAAGGCGCCGATCTTGTCCGGGATGCCGGTCGCCTTGGGCTGGTGCTTGGCCAGCAGGCCCTTGCCCTTGAGCACCTCGAAGGCGTCCGGCGCCGAGGCCCAGAACAGGTCGACCTGGTTCTTGGCGCGAGTCTCCTCGATGTACTTCACGCCGGCATTGGTGTTGCGGTTCTGGACCTCGAGCGTGAAGCCGGGGGCGGCCTGCTCGAAGGCCTTCTTCACCGGATCGGTGACGTCCTTGGAGAAGGAGGTGACGACGGTGACGCGGGCGGGCGCCTGCGCCTGCGCAGGCGCGTGAGCCGAGATCACGGCGGCGATCGAGAGGCCGAGGACGGCGAGCAATCGGATCATCGGAGGCAACTCACCTGGGCGGTGACGGGACTGGAATGGCGGAGCGGCGGAGCATAGCCATGAACCCGGGCGCGGTCACGCGCGGGCGACGGGGCCATCCACCGGTTCGGGCGCCGGCCGTCTCGGGGTGGCGTGCGCCAAACGAAAGGGGCGGCCCGTGGGCCGCCCCTTCGCATCCCGCCCGGCTCCGCGCCGGCCTAGCAGCAGCGGAACCGGCCGTTCTTGCCGAACCCGTACCGAGCGTCCTGCCGTTCCCGGAAGAACTCCTCCCAGGTCATGACCGGCTCGTCCGGGTGGGTCACCTTGCGGTGCTCCACATAGGTGTCGTAGTCGGGCACCCCGACCATCAGGCGGGCCGTGCGAACGGCCCACCCGGCGAGACCGAGCGTGCTGGGGCCCGGCTCAGGCATGGGCCGCCCGCGCGGTGCCACTGACGCCTCCGACCTCCGCGGTGGTGACCCGCGAGCTCGCCAGCGCCTTGCGAATGCTGATGAAGCCGAACACCAGCATCGACAGGACCACGGCGACGAAGGCCGCCGAGAGCGCCGTGTTGATGTAGTCGTTGAAGACCACCCGGCTCATCTCCTCGAGGTTCTTGGCCGGAGCCAGCACCTTGCCCTGGGCGAGCGCATCGCCGAACACCTGGGCGTGGGCCAGGAAGCCGATGCGCGGGCTCGGATGGAAGATCTTCTGCAGGCCGGCCGTCAGGGTGCAGGCGAGCAGCCAGGTGGTGGGCAGCAGCGTGACCCAGGCGTACCGCTCCTGCTTCATCTTGAACAGGACGGTGGTGCACAGGATCAGGGCGATGCCGGCCAGCATCTGGTTGGAGATGCCGAACAGCGGCCACAGGGTGTTGATGCCGCCGAGCGGGTCGACGACGCCCTGGTACAGGAAGTAGCCCCAGCAGGTCACCGACAGGGCCGAGCCGATCAGGTTGTTGACCCACGACTCGGTGTTCTTGAACGGCGGGATCACGCTGCCCACGAGGTCCTGGATCATGAAGCGGGCGACCCGGGTGCCGGCGTCGACCGTCGTCAGGATGAACAGGGCCTCGAACAGGATGGCGAAGTGATACCACAGGCCCATCATGGTCTTGCCGCCGATCAGGCCGGACAGGATGTGGGCCATGCCGACGGCGAGGGTGGGCGCGCCGCCGGCGCGCGACAGGATCGTGTGCTCGCCGACGTCGGTCGCCATCTGGCTGAGCATCTCGGGCGTCACCAGGAAGCCCCAGGTGGAGATGACCTGCGAGGCCTTCTCGACCGTGGTGCCGATCACGCCGGCCGGGCTGTTCATGGCGAAGTAGACGCCGGGCTCGATGACGGTCGCGGCGATCAGCGCCATGATGGCGACGAACGACTCCATCAGCATGCCGCCGTAGCCGATCAGGCGGATCTGATCCTCGTTCTCGATCATCTTGGGCGTGGTGCCCGACGAGATCAGCGAGTGGAAGCCCGAGACCGCGCCGCACGCGATGGTGATGAACAGGAACGGGAACAGGCTGCCGGCCCATACCGGCCCGGTGCCGTCGATGAACTTCGTGAAGGCCGGCATCTTCAGCTCGGGCTGGACGACGATGATGCCGATCGCCAGCAGGCAGATGGTGCCGATCTTGAGGAAGGTCGAGAGATAGTCGCGCGGTGCGAGCAGCAGCCACACCGGCAGCACCGAGGCGACGAAGCCGTAGCCGATGATGGCGAGGGCCAGCGTCTCGCCCTTCCAGTCGAACAGGACGGCGAGCGAGGGCGTCTCGGAGACGGTCTTGCCGAAGATCAGCGCGGTCATCAGCAGCACGAAGCCGATGATCGACATCTCCATGATGCGGCCGACCCGGATGAACCGGGTGTAGACGCCCATCAGCATGGCGATCGGGATGGTCGCGACCACCGCGAAGGTGCCCCACGGGCTGCCGACCAGCGCCTTGACGACCACCAGGGCCAGCACGGCCAGCAGGATGATCATGATCAGGAGCACGCCGACCAGCGCGATGCCGCCGGCGACCGGGCCCATCTCGGCGCGAATCATGTCGCCGAGCGAGCGGCCGTCACGCCGCGTCGACATGAACAGCACGATCATGTCCTGCACGGCGCCGGCGAACACGACGCCGGCCAGGATCCACAGCGTGCCGGGCAGATAGCCCATCTGCGCCGCGAGCACCGGGCCGACCAGCGGGCCGGCGCCGGCGATGGCGGCGAAGTGGTGCCCGAACAGCACGTACTTGTTGGTCGGGACGTAGTCGAGCCCGTCGTTGTGGCGCTGCGCCGGGGTCGGCCGCGCGGGGTCGACCTTCAGCACCTTCTCGGCGATGAACAGGCCGTAGAACCGGTAGGCGATCAGGTAGACGCAGACGGCGGCCACCACCAGCCAAGCGGCATTGATGCTCTCGCCTCGGTTGAGGGCGACCATTCCGAGCGAGATGGTGCCTACCAAGACGATCAAGACCCAGAGGGCCCAGTGCCCTCTGGGGTTGCTGCGCACGAGTGCAGTCATGGGATTCTCCTGATCCGGATCCGCCAGTGCAGTGACAGGTGCAGAGAGGTGCAGTGAGGCGCGGCCGCAACGAGAACACGCGGCACGCAATAAACGTTCACTGCGGCTGGCGTATCAAGAAAGGGGAATGCCCTATAGTCGGACGAGTCCTTATCGGGACGTGCAACTCTTTCGAATTTCAGGGTTCTCGCGAAATTTTCGGAGTCACGCAACTTTCGCGTGCCCGAGGCGATCGATCATAACGACAACGTATAAGGGGTATTACGGCGCCTCCGTCTCCTGCACGGTGGCCAAGTATGCCCGCCGCCGGACCGGCGACGGGCAAGCGGGGCGCGGATCAGGAGAACCGGACCGTCACCTCGCCGATCGGCGCCAGACGGTGCGCCAGCAGGCGATCCTCCGCGCCGAGCATCAGGGGCGGCGTGATCGAACCGGCGATGATCACGTCGCCGGCCCGCAGCGTTTCGCCGAGCGCCGCCAGCGTATCGGCGACGTGGCGCACGATCCGCACGAGCCCGCCCGTGTTGGCGGTCACGTCGTCCGGAGTCGGCACTGACGTACCGTCGCGCAGCACGGTGGAGACGAGACCGGTCGTGTCGCCGCTCGGCCGGGGCATGCGCGGGCCGAAGATCACGTGCCGGTGAAAGATGTTGCCGGAGAGGATCGGCTCCGGGTCGTCGAGCGGCGAGAAGTCGGCGAGCTCGATGGCGGGACCGAGCGCCGCGATCGCGGCCGCCGCCGCCGCCTCGTCGCCGCCGCCGGGCAGGTCGGTGCCGATCTCGACGGCGATCTCCGGCTCGGCGACCGGCATGGTGAAACGCGAGATCGCCACCGTCCCGCCCGAGGCGACGACGTTGCGATCGAGCAGGAAGCCGACGATCGGGGCGGTGATCTTCAGCTTGGCGAGGCCGGCCGGCGCGCCGAAGCCGACCTTCCAGCCGATCGGCCGGGCGCCGCCGGCGAGCGCGCCGCGGCGCAGCTCCATCTGGGCCGCCATGCCGCGGGCGAGCCGTGGGTCGTCGAGCGGACCGCTCATCGCTTGCCCTCCGTGCTGCTCTCCGGCGTCTCGTAGCCCGAGTCGGCGATCGAGCCGGCGCCCATCCAGCCCCACACCAGCACGACGTCCTTGTCGGACGTGTTGTTGAAGCCGTGCCAGCAGCCGCGCGGCGAGTAGACGACGTCGCCCTTCTTGGACGGCTCGAGGCCGTCCCCGGTGATGATGTGGCCTTCGCCCTCCAGCACGATGAAGAACTCGTCGCAGTTGCGATGCAGGTGGGCCTCGTGGCTGGCGCCCGGCTTCAACACGGTCCAGCCGACGACGTGGTCGGCGCCGGCCGACTTCTTGTCGATCAGGAACTGGACCTGCATGTCGATCCAGCCGTCGTCGCGCTTGAGGCCCTCGACCAGCGGCACCGCGTCCATGGTGGTGCGGAACATCTTGCTCATGACTGTCCTCCCAGCCGCCGGTAGACCTCGTGGGCGGCGACGAAATCGCGGTGGTCGATGCCGAGTCCGCGGCAGGCGTTCATCATCTCGTTGGCGGCGGCGGCGAGCGGCACCGGGCTGCCGAGCCGGCGGCCGAGATCGAGCGCCAGCATCATGTCCTTCTGCTGCAGCGTCACGTCGGCGAGAGGCTTGGCCGGCATCTTGCCCTCCAGGATGAAGGGGCCGCGATAGCCGAGCACCGGCGACGCCGCGACGCTCTTGAGGATCGCCTCGACCGCGATCGCGCGATCGACCCCGCCCTTCTCGGCGAGCGCCACCGATTCGCCGAAGCAGATCACCTCGACCATCAGAAGCAGGTTGACGGCGATCTTCATCTGGCAGGCCAGCCCGTTGCCGCCCACACGCATCACCTTCGGCCCGATGGCGAGCAGCACCGGCGTGATCGTCTCGTAAGCCGCCTCGTCGCCGCCGACCATCACCGAGGCCTGGCCGGCCTGGATGGTGACCGGGCTGCCGGAGATCGGCGCGTCGAGCATCACCCGGCCGGCGGCGGCGAACTTCTCCGCGACGCCGCGGCTGACATGCGGCGCGATGGTGCTCATGTCGGCATAGATGCCGCCTTCGCGCAGGCCGGCGAGAATGCCGTCCGGCCCGAGCGCGACCTGCTCGACGGCGGCGCCGTCGGTCACGATCGAGAAGACGATGTCGGCGTTGGCGGCCGCCTTGCGCGGCGTCTCGGCGAACGCCATCCCGGCCGCGATCAGCGGCTCGGCCTTCGATCTGGTGCGGTTCCAGCCGGTGACCCGGTGACCGGCCGCCATCAGGCGCGGCACGATCAGGGACCCCATGTCGCCGAGACCGACGAATCCGATCTCCACCGTGGTTCTCCTCGGGGGTTGGCGCCGTCCGCCGCGGCGGCGACCGCGGGCCGCGCGAGGCGGGCCGGCGTCGTGTCGTGCCGCGAAACGGAAGGGCGCGGGGGAAGAAGGCGCCGCATGCTGCCGCGCCGCCCGCGCTCGCGCAAGCGGGACGACGCGCGCGTGGGCGGGACGAAACGCCTCGCGCACCGGATCCGGCGGCGCGCGCCGGCGGAGAGGTCCGTTTCGTTGTGCGGTGCGAGAGGTCCCCGCACAGGCTTGTTATACGAAGCATCGCGGAACGCCGGCGGCTCGCGGCCGCGGCCTGTCACCCACGTCGGCATGCGGAACCCGCTTCGCAGTGCCGCGGGTTTCGCAATTGACAAACTGAGGAGCGCCCGCCGAAGCTCGCTCCAACCGACGCGGCGACACGACCGCGACACGGACAACAAGAATCGACCAGGGAGAGACGCATGAGCGAGCCGGCCGCGGCTGCGAGAGACCCGCGCGCGAGCGATCCCACCGTGAGCGAACACGGCGCGGCGCGGACGCCGGGCGCCAAGCGGGCCGCCCCGGGCGAGTACGTGTTCGAGCTCGCCAAGGTCAACCACATCCTCGGCGGTCCCGACTATTCGACCGCCAACGGCGCCTGCGTCGAGGGCGACCGCATGATCGTCGGGCTGATGCGCATGCCGGCCGGCACCGGCGCCGAGCCGCATTCGCATCCCAACGAGCAATGGATCTACATCCTCGAGGGCACGTTCCGAGCGACGATCGGCGACCGGCCGGTCGAGGCCGGGCCGGGCTCGCTCGTCTACATCCCGGCCGGCACGATCCACTCGGGCGGCGCCACCGAGGCCGGCGATGTGCTGTTCTTCACCGTCAAGGACGCCTCGCACTCGCTGCACGGCATCAAGGCGTGACGGCATTGGGCTCCGCGCGGCGCCCGTGAGGCGCCGCGCCCGCGCCGAGGGCGCCCGTCGATCGCGCCGCCGCGCTGCGCGGCCGAGACGTTTCATGAAGCGAAGCAACGATCCGTCAGCCCCCGAAAAATCGACGGACGCATCCCGAGGAGGAGAGCATGAGGAAGAGCGTGCTGAGCCTGGCGGCGGCCGTCTGCCTGGCCGTGACCGGCGGCGTGGCGGGAAGCCTCGTCGTCGCGACGACCGCGGCCGCGCAGGACAAGTTTCCGTCCAAGCCGGTCAAGATCATCGTTCCCTACGCGCCGGGCGGCGCCACCGACATCGTGGCGCGGCTGATCGGCGAGCACATGCGCCAGGATCTGGGTCAGTCCTTCGTGGTGGAGAACAAGCCCGGCGCGTTCGGCATCATCGCCATCGAAGAGATGGCGCGGGCGAAGCCCGACGGCTACACGCTGATGGTCGGCAACGTCTCGACGAACGCCATCACGCCCGTGCTGTTCCCGAAGAAGTTCAAGATCGACTACGTCAAGGACGTCGTTCCGGTCACGCGCCTGGTCGACATCCCGGAGTTCATGGTCGCCACCACCAAGGACTTCCCGCCGAAGAACGTCAAGGAGCTGGTCGACCACGCCAAGAAGAACCCCGGCAAGGTGCGCTACGGCTCGGTCGGCGTCGGTAGCTATCCGCATTACGACGCCGCCTTGTTCGCCAAGCGTGCCGGCGATCTCGACATGGTGGCGATCCACAACAAGGCGGGCGCGTCGGGCGTGATCAACGACTTGGTGTCGGGCGACGCGCAGTTCGCCTTCCTCAACGTCGCCTCCACGGCGCCGATGATCAAGGCCGGCAATCTGCGGCCGTTCGCGCTCGTCAATCACGCGCGGCTGCCGGACTATCCGGACGTCCCGACCATGGACGAGCTCGGCTACAAGGGCGTCGGCACCATCGCCTGGCAAGGCCTGTTCGCGCCCGCCGGCACGCCGCCCGAAGTGCTGGAGACGCTGTACAAGGCCGCGGTCAAGGCCATGCAGGCGCCGGCCGTCCAGGAAGCGTTCAAGAAGCAGAACTTCAACGTCGTGCCGAGCCCGTCGGTCGCCGAGGCGAAGACCTGGCTGGCCGGCGAGATGAAGACCTGGAAGACGATCGCCGACGAGGTGAAGATCGAGCTCGCCGAATAAATAGGGGCGGCGCGCAGCCTCCGGTGTTCCCTCTCCCCGCTGCGCGGGGAGAGGGTGGCTCGGACCGAAGGTCCGAGTCGGGTGAGGGGGCGCTTCCGTATCCACGAGACGCCTCCTCAGCCGACATCCGCGCTGAACGCGCGACCGTCGACCTCTCCCCGCGCAGCGGGGAGAGGTGAGAACAACCCGCTTCTCTCGAATTCGATCTGCTGTCCTCGGTTCGACGTGGCTCGGATCAAAATGACATGGAGTCTTTCGGTGCTGGACGTGAAGAGCGAGACGGCCGGCGGCGCCGGACCTGCCGGCGGGGCGAGCAGCGGCATCGTGGTCGAGCGCGACGTCGACGTGCCGACCCGCGACGGCTCGCGCCTGAAGGCCGACGTGCTGCGGCCTGCCGCCGACACGCGGGTGCCGGCGCTCCTCAATCTCGGTCCTTATCAGAAGGACAAGGTCTGGATCCCGCCGGACAATCTGGAGGAGAAGCCGAACCCGCTGATGAACTGGGAGACGGTCAATCCCGAATGGTGGGTGCCGCGCGGCTATGCCTGCGTGCGGGTCGACGCGCGCGGCACCGGCAAATCGCCGGGCCGCACCGAGCCGTGGTCGCTGCAGGAGTCGCTCGACTATTGCGACGCCATCGCGTGGGCGGCGGCGCAGCCCTGGTGCAACGGCAAGGTCGGGCTGATCGGCATCTCCTATTTCGCCATCAACCAGTGGTTCGTCGCCAACCATCAGCCGCCGGCGCTCGCCGCGATCGTCCCGTGGGAGGGCTTCGCCGATCTCTATCGCGACGCGCTGTTCCACGGCGGCATCCTCAACCAGTTCATGACCAACTGGTTCGTCACCCACCTCTGCCATCATCTGATCGGCCGCGCCTATCGCGACAATCCCGACACCTTCACGGCCGACACGCTGTGGCGCTGGGTGCGGCACAATCTCGACACCGGCGCCTTCGCGGGCGAGCAGGCGCAGTGGGACAGGATCACGGTGCCGCTGTTTTCGGTCGGCAACTGGTCCGGCATGGGGCTGCATCTGCGCGGCAACACCGAAGGCTTCATGCGGGCCGCGTCGAAGCACAAGAAGCTGCGCATGCATTCCGGCACGCATGTGCATCCCTTCTACACGGAGGCCGCGCGAAACGAGCAGCTCCGCTTCCTCGATCATTTCCTCAAGGGTGTCGACAACGGCGTGATGGACGAGCCGCCGGTGCGGCTGTTCGTCCGCCACGGCAACGGCGAGGGCGTCTGGCGCGACGAGCACGAATGGCCGCTCGCCCGCACGCAGTGGACCAGGATGCATCTCGACCTCTCGGCCCCCGCGCCGGGAGCGCCGGCCAACCGTGGCGCGCTGGTGCCGGAGAACCCCGCCGTCACCTCGTCGCGCACCTACAACGCGAGCGGCGCGTCGAAGGGCGGCTCGGCCTCGGCCTCGTCGACGTTTCTCGCGTCCGGCGCCATGCAGGCCGGGATGGGGATCTCGCTCGACACCGCGCCCTTCGATCAGGACACCGAGATCACCGGGCCGGTCGCCGCGACGCTCTGGGTGTCGAGCGCCACCGAGGACATGGATCTGTTCCTGACGATCCGCGATATCGATCCGGACGGCAACGACGTCTGGGAGATCGGCCAGCAGGGCCAGCAGGTGCCGATCGCCAAGGGCTGGCTGCGCGTCTCGCATCGCGAGCTCGATCCGGAGCTGACGAAGCCGTGGCGGCCTTATCACAAGCACGCGCGGCGGCTCTATCTGGCGCCCGGCGAGATCGTGAAGGTCGAGGTCGAGATCTGGCCGACCTCGATGGTGTTCCGCAAAGGCCACCGCCTGCGTCTCGACATCCAGCCGCGCGACGGCGTGGGGAGCGTGCACTACACGCATTATCACGCCGACTACAACACCGGCACCAACACCATCTATTCCGGTGGCGACAAGGAGTCGTTCCTGCTGCTGCCGGTGATCCCGGCGCGATGACGGCGGCGGTTCAGAACTTCGTCATTCCGGGGCGCCGCGAAGCGGCGAGCCCGGACTCCATGGCTCCAGGGCATTGTCTGAGAAGGCTTGCCTCATTCTCCGCTCATTCCCGCGAAGGCGGGACTCCAGGGCCACACGTCGGGTCGCCCTGGGTCCCCGCCTTCGCGGGGACGAGCGGAACATCGGTTCGGTACCGCCCATGACCGACTCGTCCGGCTTCCCGATGACGCGGCCGTGGCGGCGGCTGATCCACCGCGACGTGCTGGCGGGCCTCCTGTTCGTCGCGATCGCCGGCTTCGGCCTGTGGCTGTCGCAGGATTATCCGATCGGCACCGCGCGCCGGATGGGCACGGGCTACATGCCGCGCCTCCTGTGCTGGATCCTGCTCGGCCTCGGCGCCGTCGTCGCGGTCCGGGGCTTCACGGCGGCCGGCGCGGAGCGCAGCGAGGCCCCGATCGGTCGCGAGGCGGCGCGCCCCGTCATTCTGGTCTTCGTCGCGCTGGTGGTGTTCGGCCTCTCGCTGGAGCGGCTCGGGCTCGTCGTCTCGATCCTGCTCCTGGTCGCCATCGGGACACTGGCCGGGCGCGGCCTGCGCGTCGCCGAGGCCGTTCTGGCCGCGCTGTTCCTCGTCGGCCTCGCATGGGCCGTGTTCATCGCCGGGCTGGGGCTGACGATCCCGGTCTGGCCCGTGTGGTAGGTCGCCATGGAGCTGCTGTCCAACCTGGCGCTCGGCTTCTCGGTGGCGCTGACGCCGTGGAACATGCTGTTCGCCTTCATCGGCGCGATGATCGGCACGCTGATCGGCGTGCTGCCCGGGATCGGGCCGATCGCCACCATCGCGATGCTGCTGCCGCTCACCTTCCATCTCGAGCCGACCGCCGGCCTGATCATGCTGGCCGGCATCTTCTACGGCGCCCAGTACGGCGGCTCGACCTCGGCGATCCTGATCAACCTGCCCGGCGAGACCTCGTCGGTCGTCACCACGATCGATGGCCACCAGATGGCGATCCAGGGCCGCGCCGGCGCGGCGCTCGCCGCCGCGGCGCTCGCCTCGTTCTTCGCCGGCTGCGTCGCGACCGCGCTGATCGCCGGCTTCGCGCCGCCGCTCGCGCTGCTCGGCCAGTCCTTCGGCTCGCCCGAATACTTCTCGCTGATGCTGCTCGGGTTGATCGCCGCCGTGGTGTTGGCGCACGGCTCGGTGATCAAGGCGATCGCCATGATCGTGCTCGGCCTGCTGCTCGGGCTGATCGGCACCGACGGCAACACCGGCGGCCAGCGCTTCACCTTCGGGCTCAACGAGCTCGCCGACGGGCTCGACGTCGCCACGCTGGCCATCGGCCTGTTCGGCATCAGCGAGATCATGGCGAACCTCGCCGGGCGCGACGACTCCGCCCGCGACGTCGTCACCAGGCGCATCACCCGGCTGTGGCCGACGCGCGACGACTTCGCCCGCGGCTGGCCAGCGGTGCTGCGCGGCACCTCGCTCGGCGCCGTGCTCGGCGTGCTGCCCGGGGGCGGCGCGACCCTGTCGGCCTTCGCGGCCTACGCGCTGGAGAAGCGCGTCTCCGACCGGCCGGCGATGTTCGGGCGCGGCGCCATCGAGGGCGTCGCGGCCCCGGAGGCCGCCAACAACGCCGGCGCGCAGAGCTCGTTCATCCCGATGCTGACGCTTGGCATCCCCGGCAATCCGGTGATGGCGCTGATGATCGGTGCGCTGATGATCCACGGCATCCAGCCGGGGCCGCAGATCATGACCGAGCGGCCGCAGATGTTCTGGGGCATGGTCGCCTCGATGTGGATCGGCAACCTGATGCTGGTCATCATCAACCTGCCGCTGATCGGCTTCTGGGTGCAGCTCCTGAAGGTGCCCTACCGGTTCCTCTATCTCGCCATCCTGCTGTTCTGCGCGATCGGCGTCTATACGGTGAGCAACAGCGCCGCGGCCGTGATCATGGCGGCGATCTTCGGGGTCGTCGGATTCGTGTTCCAGCGGCTCTCCTGCGAGCCGGCGCCGCTGATACTCGGCTTCGTGCTCGGCCCGCTGATGGAGGAGAACCTGCGCCGCGCGCTGCGCGTCTCCGGCGGCGACCCGATGATCTTCGTCGATCGGCCGATCTCGCTCGGCCTCCTGATTTGCGCCGCGATTCTCCTGTTGATCGTCGCCCTGCCGGCGATCCGGGCGGGCCGCGAGCAGGCCTTCCAGGAGTAATCTGTTCCGGGTGATGCAGTTGGTCATGCGCTCCGCTCGTCCCCGCGAAAGCGGGGACCCAGGGGCGGCACGGCACGGGGCTCTGGATCCCCGCCTTCGCGGGGATGAGCGGAGGGCGGGGCGCGAGCAGTGCGCTCCTATGAAGTGATCAATGTCGTTCGGTGCGGGACACCGCCGCAAGGAGAACCACCATGGCGATCCATTTCAACGAGAGCGAGGTCGCGGCCGAGGCGCTGGCCGATGGCGTGACGCGGCAGCGGCTGCTCGATGCGGCGCGGGTGCCGGGCGTGCTGTTCGAGCTCGACCGCATCGTGCTAGCGCCCGGCGCCGCCGTGACGTTCGACATCGCGCCCGATGCCCTCGGCTGGTTCCAGATGATCGACGGCACCGCGACGCTGCGCATGGCGGGCGGCGATGCCACCGTGCTGCCGACCCATATCGGTCTGCTGCCGCCCGGCCTGTCGGGCACGCTCGACAGCGACGGCGGTGCGACGCTGCTGTTCGCCTTGGTGCCGGACGTCGGCACGCTCGACCCGGCCGTGCTGGCGAACGCACCGCCGTTTCGGCTCGTCGACTGGCGCGAGGAGCCGCTCCTGAAGTCCGAGCACGACGCCCGCAAGCGCATCTACATCGTCACGCCGAAGATGTTCGGCGTGCGGGCGATCCGCGGCGAGATGATCATCTATCCGCCGGGCACCACCTGCCCGGTGCACCATCACGAGGGCGGCGCGCATTTCATGTATTTCCTGGCCGGGCAGGGGACCTGCTACGCGGGCGAGGACCAGGAGATGAAGGTGAGGACCGGCGACGTCGTCTATTATCATGACCGTGAGCCGCACTGGGTGAAGGGCGGCGAGACCGAGGACATGATCTTCTCGGAGTTCTTCGTGCCGAGCGCGGTCGCCACCGTCTGGGCCGACCCGTCGAAGGTCTGCACCTGGATCCCGATGGGCGTGAACCATCGCGGCGGCACCCCCTCCCGCACCATCGAGAAGCACGCGCACGGCCCGATGGCGGAGGTGTGAGGACGGGGCCGATCCAGAAGCGCAACGGCCACGGCCTTTCGGATGGCGGCGCGTGTGATCACCGGCGGCGCCGGCGGCCGACCAGAATAGCCGCTTCTGGTCGGACGACCATCGATCCATAGCCAGAAAGGGCTAGCGGAGGGCCGACAAATCACGTCGACCGGCTTTCAGGAGCCGATCCGCTCCGGAAAAAATAAGCAAAACACCGAAGGTGGGACGCTCGCCCATACACGAGTTCTTAATCGGGCCGAGGCGAATTTCTCCAAAACCGTCGCAGGTTTTACGCGTGCCAGCGCGTGCGCACCCCCGCGCCTTCCTCTCGATACGATCAAGGACCAGGACATGATTCGGCGCTTCAGCGACCTCGGGACGCTGCGGAAGATCTCGATCGCTTTCGTCTGTCTGCTCGCTGTCAGCTTCGCCATCAGCGGGATCAGCTGGGTCGTCACCGGCCGGCTCGAATCTGCTGCCCAGATGACCGAGCACACCTACAAGGTCCTGATGCGAGTCGACACTCTGGTCGCCGCCATGGTCGATCGCGAGACCGGGGTTCGTGGTTATCTGCTGTCCGGTGACGCGCGCTTCCTCGAGCCGCTGCGCAACGGCGAGACCACCTACGCCAAGGCCCTGGCCGAGGTGCGCCAGCTCACCGCCGACAATCCGGCCCAGCAGCGCCGGTTCGACGACGTCGACCGGATGGTCCAGTCCTGGAAGCAGGCGGTGTCGGATCGCGTCCAGTCGATCCTGCAGAACCCCGCCAAGCTCGACGAGGCGCGTCAGATCGAGCTGTCCGGCGCCGGCAAGACCGCGATGGACGGGATCCGGGCGAAGGCGAAGGAGATCTCCGACATCGAGCTGAATCTCCTGAAGGAGCGCAGCGGTGCGGCGGCAGCAGCGGCCGAGCTGGCCCGGGTCACGATGATCGGCGGCGCCGTCGTGATTCTGGCGATGGTCGGCGGCTTCCTGATGCTGCTCAACAAGGGCATGGTGCAGCCGATGGTGGCGATCAGCCGTGCCGTGCAGTCTGTTCCGGCGGGCGAGTCGCCCGTCGTCCCGGGCGGCGAGCGCAAGGACGAGATCGGCGACATCGCCCGCGCCTTCGCGGCCAATGCCGAGCGGATGGCGGCGCTCGCCAAGCAGCAGCGCGAGCGCGACGAGCGCGTGGCCGTCGAGCGCAAGCAGGCCATGCTCGGCCTCGCCGATCGGTTCGACGCGGCGGTCGGCGAGATCGTCCGGACCGTCTCCACGGCGTCGTCGCATCTCGAGGGGGCGGCGGTGACGTTGAGCAAGACCGCGGAGACCACTCAGACCCTGTCGACGACGGTCGCGACCGCCTCGGAGGAGACTTCGGCCAACGTGCAGTCGGTCGCCTCCGCCACCAATCAGATGTCGTCGTCGGTCGGCGAGATCAGCCGCCAGGTCGCCGAATCCGCCCGCATCGCCGGTGAGGCCGTCCAGCAGGCGCAACGGACCGACGATCAGATCAACGAGCTGTCGCAGGCGGCGAACCGCATCGGCGACGTGATCAAGCTGATCACGGCGATCGCCGAGCAGACCAATCTCCTCGCGCTCAACGCCACGATCGAGGCGGCCCGCGCCGGCGAGGCCGGCAAGGGCTTCGCGGTCGTCGCCCAGGAGGTCAAGGCGCTCGCCGCCCAAACCGGCAAGGCGACCGGCGACATCTCGGCCCAGATCGCCGGCATGCAGTCGGCGACCCAGGTTGCGGTCGGCGCGATCAAGGAGATCGGCGGCACCATCAAGCGGATCTCCGACATCTCCGGCAGCATCGCGGCGGCCGTGGAAGAGCAGGGGGCGGCGACGCACGAGATTGCCCGCAACGTCCAGCAGGCCGCGCAGGGCACCACCCAGGTGGCCGACAACATCTCGCAGGTGAATCTCGGCGCAGGCGAGACCGGCGCGGCCGCCTCGCAGGTCCTCTCCTCGGCCCAGTCGCTGGCCGGCGAGAGCAACCGCCTGAAGACCGAGATCGAGACGTTCCTGTCGATGGTGCGGGCCGCATGAGGCGGGACGGTCTCCGGCGGCGCGGGCGTGCCCGCGTCCTGCCGTGGCGCAGGAGATCGAGGAGCGGCCGGCCAAACCGGCCGCTTTTTTCGTTTCGGGTCCGTTGACAAAGCCGGCGTCGGACCGCCGAATGGCCGCCCCGCGTCCCCACCCCGAAACGGTAATGAGCAACGTCAATCCCAATCCCTTCACCACCCGTCCCGAGATCGAAGGCTCGTTCGGCGTCGTCACCTCGACGCACTGGATCGCGACCGCGGTCGGCATGTCGATCCTGGAGAAGGGCGGCAACGCCTTCGACGCGGCGGTCGCCACCGCATTCACGCTGCAGGTGGTGGAGCCGCATCTCAACGGCGCCGGCGGCGACGTGCCGATCGTGCTCTACGACGTGCGCAAGGGGCGCCCCGAGGTGATCTGCGGCCAGGGCCCGGCCCCGGCCGGCGCCACCATCGGATACTATCGCGGCCTCGGCCTCGACATGGTGCCGGGCACCGGCCTTCTGGCCGCCTGCGTGCCGGGCACGTTCGAGACCTGGATGATGCTGCTCGCCGAGTACGGCACGCTGCGTCCGGCCGACGTGCTCGCGCCCGCCATCTATTACGCCCGCGAGGGCCACCCGCTGGTCGAGCGCGCCCATGCGACCATCTGCTCGGTGGAGACGCTGTTCCGCCAGCACTGGCCGACCTCGGCGGCCGTCTGGCTCCCCGGCGGCAAGGTGCCGGAGACCGGCAGCCTGTTCGTGAACCGTGGCCTCGCCGACACCTATGCGCGCATCCTGCGCGAGGCGGAAAGCGGCGGTGGCGGACGTGAACAGGAGATCGCGCGGGCCCGGAAAGCGTGGTCGGAGGGCTTCGTCGCCGACGCGATCGACCGCTTCTGCCGCACCCAGAAGGTGATGGACACGTCGGGCGGGGCGCATCGCGGCATCCTCACCGGCCACGACATGGCGACCTTCAGGCCGCGCGTCGAGGCGCCGCTCACCTACGACTACGGGCGCTACACGGTCTGCAAGGCGGGGCCGTGGTCGCAGGGGCCGGTGCTGCTCCAGCAGCTCGCGCTCCTCAAAGGCTTCCAGCTCGACGGGCTGGACGTCGCCGGTGCGCAGTTCATCCACACCGTGGTCGAATGCGCCAAGCTCGCCTATGCGGACCGCGAGAAGTTCTACGGCGATCCGGACGTCGTGAAGGTGCCGATGGATGTGCTGCTGTCGGACGCCTACAACGACGCGCGCCGCAAGCTCGTCGGCGACGCGGCGTCGCTGGAGCTGCGGCCCGGCTCGGTCGAGGGCTTCGGCGGCGATGTGAAGTTGCGCCGTGCCGGCGAGGTGCCGGTCGCGGCCGGCGCCGGCGAGCCGACGGTCGGCAAGATCGCAGCGAAGCCCGGCGAGGTGCGCGGCGACACGGTGCATTTCGACATCATCGACCGCGACGGCAACATGATCTCGGCGACGCCCTCGGGCGGCTGGCTGCAGTCGTCGCCGATCATCCCGGAGCTCGGCTTCTGCCTCGGCACGCGCGCCCAGATGTTCTGGCTGGAGGAGGGGCACCCGGCGGCGCTCGCGCCCGGGAAGCGGCCCCGCACCACGCTGTCGCCGACGCTGGCGCTGCGCGACGGCGAGCCGTATCTCGCCTGGGGCACGCCGGGCGGCGACCAGCAGGACCAGTGGAACCTGCAGCTCTTCCTGCGCCACGTCCATGCCGGCATGAACCTGCAGGAGGCGATCGACGCGCCGGCCTGGCACTCCGAGCATTTCCCCATCTCGTTCTGGCCGCGCACGGCGCGCCCCGGCGTGCTGGTCGTCGAGGACCGCGTGTCGGAGGAGGCGCGGCGCGATCTCGCCGCCCGCGGCCATGTCGTCGAGGTCGGGCCTTCGTGGTCGGAGGGCCGCCTCACCGCGGCCTCGCGCGACGGCTGGCGCCGCCGCGCCGCCGCCAACGCCCGCGGCATGCAGGGCTACGCGGCGGGACGGTGAGGCGCATCCGCGCGCTCGCGGCTTTCTTGTTTTCACCTCTCCCCTGCGGGGAGAGGTCGACGCGCGGAGCGCGTCGGGTGAGGGGGTGCCGAGCTCTCCAACGGGCGCCCTAAACCCTCACCCCGGTGCGCGCTGTCGCGCGCCCCGACCCTCTCCCTCAGGGAGGGGGTGAGTGCCCCGAGCCGATCCGGTGCGGGACCGGAGGCCGTGGGAGAAACCTGACGACACGGCACACTGCAGGACCCCCCATGACCAATGTGATCAGATCGTCGCGCGCCGGCGCCGTCGTGACCCTGGTGATCGACCGGCCGGAGGAGAAGAACCTCCTCACCATCGCGCAGGTGCGCGAGCTCACGTCCGCGATCAGGGAGGCTTCGGCGACCGATGCCAAGGCGATCGTGATCCGGGCGAACGGGCCGGACTTCTGCCGCGGCCGCGATCCGCGCGACGGATCGGGCGCCCCGAACGCGCTGGCGCTGCGCACCTCGACGCTGGAGCCGATCCTCGCCGCCTATGCTGCGATCGAGGCGGCGCCGCAGCCCGTCATCGCGCTCGTGCACGGCGCCGCGCACGGCTTCGGCTCGGCCGTCACGTCGGCCTGCGACATTTCCATCGCGGCCGACACGGCGCGCTTCAAGCTGCCCGAGATGGAGCACAATCTGCCGCCGACGCTCGCCATGTCGGCCGTGGTGCCGAACGTGTCGAAGAAGGCGCTCGCCTGGATGGTTCTCGCCCTCGAGGAGCTGACGGCCGCGCAGGCCCTGCAGATCGGGCTCGTCAGCACGGTCGTGCCGGAAGCCGATCTCGATGCGACTCTGGAAAAAGTGCTGGCGACCGTCACGTCGCGGGCGGCGCCGTCGCTGGTCGCCGTGAAGGATTTTCTGCGCGTCGCCTATCACATGGAGCCGCGCGGGCTCGCCGACTACTCGGCCAACGCGCTCGCGACGGTGCTGTCGTCGCGCGAGCGGTGAGCGCCAACCGCATGGACGCGCCGGAAGAGAATGGCTCCCCGTTCTGGCGGTTCTCGCTCGCGACCTACCGAAAGCCCGGCGTCGCCGAGGCCTGCCTCGCGCTGCAGGACGGCCACGGCGTCGACGTCAACGTGCTGCTGTTCGCGATGTGGCTCGGCACCCAGGGGCGCCGGCTCGACGCGGCCGAGATGCGGCGTGTTCTCGACGCTGCGGCCGGCTGGGCGCGCGACGTGGTGGTGCCGTTGCGCCTGGTCCGGCGGCGCCTGAAGGACGCGCCGCCGCTGGTCGAACCCGCCACCGCGCAGGCGTTCCGGAGCGAGGTGAAGCGGCTGGAGCTCGAGGCCGAGCGGCTGGAGCAGGAGGCGCTGTTCGGCCTCGCCGCGATGCTGCCCGCCTCCGACGGCACGCCGCCGACGGCCGCGGTGCGGGCCAACATCGAGACACTGGCGCAGGCGATGGGGACCGCATTTCCGGCCGCCGCGGTCGAGCGGCTGGCCGGGGCAGTGATGCAGCTCTGAACGAGATCAACACTCGGCTCACCTCTCCCCTGCGGGGAGAGGTCGACGCGCGCAGCGCGTCGGGTGAGGGGGTGCCGAGCTCTCCAACGAGCGCCCCAAACCCTCACCCCGGTCGCGAGCTATGCTCGCGCCCGACCCTCTCCCTCAGGGAGAGGGTAAGTGCCGCCGTCAGCGCGTGATCACGATCTTCTGGTACAGGCCGCCGAAGTAGGACTGGCGCGGCCACTCGGTCTTCGACCAGGGTGCCGGCATCCAGGTGGTCAGCTTGTGCTTCCACAGGTCGAGCGCGAACGGCTCCAGATAGCCGAGCACCGGCTTGAACCAGTAGCGCCACGGGTGCCACCAGTCGGGCTTGGCGTAGTCGACGATGACCACCTTGCCGCCCGGCTTCACCACCCGGAAGATCTCGGCCAGCGTCTTCTCGCGATGCTCCACCGGCTGCTCGTGGAACAGCAGGTAGACGATGGCGCGATCGTAGCTCGCATCCGGGAAGTTCAGGTCGGCCGAATCCATGTTGAGGAGGCGGACCGGCGCGTCGGCCTTCAGCTTGCGGCGCACGTTGCGCAGCTGCGCCGGCACGATGTCGATGACGTCGAGCCGGCCCCCGCCGGCGGCGACGCGATCGGCGAGATGCGGCGTCAGGTCACCATAGGCGCAGGCCACCTGCAGGGTCTGGCCGGGAAGCGCGTCGCCCATCTCGGCGAGCGCGGCGTTCCGCAGCTTGGCGTAGTTGCCCCACAGGATGAAGTTGATGATCGGCTGGTGGTCGAAGAAACGGATCGCGTTCGGGTGAATATAGGCCCACCAGTAATGCTTCTCGAGATAAGAAGGAATGGAGACGACGGGAGCTTTCGCACTGTCCACCGGCGAGCCGGCCTCGATTCGCACCGAAGTCGACGATCGAACTGCAGCACTCTGCATGTGTAGTGACCTCGAAGCGGGTGGGGGATCCCGCAAGAGTTCATGCCCCCTGGGATCGACCATCGCATTGGCCCCCGTGCAACACCTTGAGAAAACGCAAGACTGAAACTCCGGGCACGTCCGCCATGCGCGGGCGGCGCGACGATGGTCAGCGATCGACGACGAGCGCCTGATAAAGTCCACCAAAATACGAGCGCCGCTCGATTTTCCGGTCGGGCGGCAGGGCCGGCATCCAGCCCGAGACCTCCTCGCGCCAGAGATCGAGCGCGAACGGCTCGAGCGCCGCCAGCACCGGTGCGAATACGTAGCGCAGCGGGTTCCACCAGTGCGGCTTCGCGTAGTCGACGATGACGAGGCGGCCGCCGGGCTTCAGCACCCGCACCGCCTCGGCCAGCGTGCGGCGGCGCCAGCTCTCCGGCTGCTCGTGCAGCAGGAAGAACAGGAGCACGCGGTCGTAGCTCGCGTCGGGCAGCGGCAGGGCAGACGAATCGGTCTCCAGGAGCCGCACCGGCGCGTCGGCGGCGAGCTTGCGGCGCAGGTTGTCGAGCTGGACGGGCAGCACGTCGACGATGTCGACCGCGCCCTTGCCGGCGCTCACCCGGTCGACCAGGTGCGGCGTGAAGTCGCCATAGGCGCAGGCCACCTGCAGGGTGCGGCCGGGCAGAACATCGCCCAGGAGGTCGAGCGCGGCGTCGCGCAGCCGGGCGTAGTTGCCCCACAGGATCAGATTGGCGAGCCACTGCCGCTCGAACACCTTGACGGCGTTCGGATGCACATAGGCCCACCAGTAGTGCACGTCGAGATACGACGGAATCGCCGTCGCCGAGGTCGCCTCGCAGTGCGGCATTCCCGTCTGGGCGCCGCCCGAAACGGCCTGTGTCGCGACCGCTGACTCCATGTCGTTCTCCCCCCGGCTCTGGACCGAACAGCTCCTAATCTACCGCATAGCACACCCCCGCCGGACGCAACATCCTTGGCTTTACAGGGCCCTTGTCATGGAGCCCTTACGCAGTGTTGCTTATGGGGCATCAGTGCCGGCGACGCGCTGCCGATTTCGATTGCCGCCCCCGGAGGGCGGGCCGATACTCGGCCGGCTCGGAGCACGGTGCGGCCGCGGATCGCGGCCAGGCGCGCCGCCGAGGGGCGGGCGGTGCGGCACCGGAGCGATCCGAGCAGGAGAGGCCGCGATGAAAGCCCGAGACGTGATGACGAGCCGGGTGCTGACGATTCAGCCCGAAGCCTCCATCGAGGAGGCGATTCGGCTGATGCTGGACAACCGCATCAGCGGGTTGCCGGTGGTCGATGCCGGCGGCGTGCTGGTCGGGATCGTCACCGAAGGGGACTTTTTGCGCCGCGCCGAGACCGGCACGGCGCGCAAGCGGCCGCGCTGGCTCGAGTTCCTGGTCGGCCCGCAAAACCTCGCCACCGATTATGTCCGCTCGCACGGCCGCCGGGTCGAGGAGGTGATGACCCGCTCGCCCGTGACGGTCGACGAGGAGGCCGGGCTCGACGCCATCGTGTCGATCATGGAGCGCAAACGGGTGAAGCGCGTGCCGGTGGTGCGCGACCGACAGGTCGTCGGCATTGTCAGCCGGTCGAACCTGCTGCACGCGCTGGCGAGCGTCAGCCGCGACTTGCCGGACGCCCCCGCCGGCGACGCCGAGATCCGCACCCGGGTGATGGCCGAGATCGCCCGCCAGCCCTGGGCGCCGGTCGCCCTCGTCGATGTCGTGGTCAAGGACGGCATCGTCGAACTGTGGGGCAGCATCACCGAATCGAAGCAGGGCGAGGGCCTCAAGGTGTTGGCCGAGAACACGCCCGGCGTGAAGGGCGTGGTCAGCCACCTCGCCTGGATCGAGCCGATGTCCGGCCTGGTGATCAGCGAGCCCGACATGCCGCCCACCCGCAAAGCGGGGTGATCTTGGCGCGCTGCGACGCTTGCCGAGCGTCGTCACACCCCTCCCTCCGCCCTCACCCTGAGGAGCGAACCGGAGGTTCGCGTCTCGAAGGGCGAGGGCGGCCTCCGAAGCCGGTAGGCTTTCAGTCCGGGCCGAATACCGGGCCTCATGGTTCGAGACGCGGTCCTGCGGACCGCTCCTCACCATGAGGGGCAAGGGGATGCCCTGCGCGCCTTGCATCGGCACATGTCATACAAGGGGTGGTCCGTCCCTCCGCCAGCCGCTATGACAGGCGGCTCTCGGAGGAAACAAAAATGCCAACAGCGAAGACGATCGACACGCACGCTCACATCCTGAGCGACGAGACCATGCGGATGATCGCCAGGGAGGCCCCCGCCGTCGCGCCGAAGATCACGCCGATCGAAGACGCCTTCTCGGTGCTCGAGGTTGCCGGCGTGCCGTACCGTCCGTTTCCGCGCGGCGGCTGGAATCTCGAGACGCGGCTGCAGGACATGGACGCGGCCGAGGTCGACATGCAGGTGCTGTCGAACACGCCGCAGACCTTCCTCTACAACATCGACGGTGCGCTGAACGCCACGCTCGCTGCGCTGCAGAACGACCAGATCGCCGCCACCGTGAAGGCGCATCCCGACCGCTTCATGGGGATCGCGACGCTGCCCATGCAGGCGCCCGAAGCCGCCGCCGCCGAGCTGACGCGGGCGATGCGCACGCTGGGTCTGAAGGGCGCCCAGATCGGCTCCAACGTCAACGGCCGCAATCTCGACGACCCGGCGCTCGAGCCCCTGTGGGAGGCCGCGAACGCGCTCTCCGCCTTCATCATGATCCATCCGACCCAGGTGGCGGGCAGCGACCGGCTGAAGTCGTATTACCTCGCCAACCTGATCGGCAATCCGCTCGACTCGACCATCGCGGCGGCGTCGCTGGTGTTCGGCGGCGTGATCTCGCGCTTCCCGAAGATCAGGTTCCTGTTCGTCCACGGCGGCGGCTTCGTGCCGTATCAGTTCGGCCGCTGGATCCACGGCTGGCAGGTGCGCTCCGAGCCGCAGGTGCATCTGAAGGAGTCGCCCGAGGCGGCGCTGAAGACCTTGTGGTTCGACAGCATCCTGCATGCCAAGGAGCCGCTTGAGTATCTGGTCGCCTCGGCGGGCGTCCATCGCGTGGTGCTCGGCAGCGACTATCCTTACGACATGGGCACGCTCGAATGCGTCCGTCAGGTCCGGGCGCTGTCGATCCCGGATGCCGACAAGGACCGCATCCTGCGCGGCGGGCCGCTGGCGCTCGCCGGTGCGGCCGAGCAGCGGAGCGCCGCATGAACGCGCCCCACAAGCCCACCTCGTCGCCGTCGGTCAGGCGCGCGCCCGCGCCCGCGGTGAAGAGCCTGATCGCCGACTGCCTCGCCGCCGCCGGCGCGCCGCGCGACGACGCCGAGACCGTCGCGGCGCTGATGACCGAGGCGGATCTCACCGGCGCCGACGCGCACGGCGTCTTCCGCCTGCCGCAATACGCCCGCCGCCTGAAGGCGGGCGGCTTCAACCGCACGCCCAATATCCGCGTCGAGCGCACCGCGCCGGCGACCGCGCTGGTCGACGGCGACAACGGCATGGGCCATCTGGTGGTGAAGCGCGCCGCCGCGACGGCGATCGAGCTCGCCCGCGAGACCGGCGTCGCCTGGGTCGGGGTGCGCGACTCCAACCATGCGGGCTCGGCCGGGCTCTATGCCGAGATGCCGGTCCAGCACGGCATGGTCGGCCTCTACTCGGCGGTGGCGAGCGCCAACCACATGGCCGTGTGGGGCGGCAACGAGCTCCTCCTCGGCACCAACCCGCTCGCCATCGGGGTGCCGACCGGGGCGGGGCCGATGGTGCTCGACATGGCTACCACGGTGGTCTCCTACGGCACCATCAAGAAGCACACGCTGCAGGGCCTGCCGATGCCGGAGGGCTGGCTGATCGACCGCGAGACCGGCGAGCCGATCACGGATCCGGCACAGAGCGGCCGCGGCCTGCTGCTGCCAATCGGCGGCTACAAGGGCTCGGGTCTGGCGCTGATGCTCGGCGTGCTGGCCGGCGTGCTCAACGGGGCCGCGTTCGGGCGCGACTGCGTCGACTTCAACGCCGACGACACGAGCGTCACCAACACGGGCCAGTTCGTGGTGGCGATCGACGTCGCCCGCTTCGTCGGGCTGGACAAGTTCGTCGGCGAGGTCGACCGGCATCTGGCGGATCTGCGCGCCACCGGCCGGATGCAGGGCGTCGACGCGATCCGGCTGCCCGGCGACCGCCGGCGCGAATGCCGGGCCGAGCGCGAGGCCTCCGGCATCCCGCTGCCCGAGGCCTTGATCGTCCAGCTCGACAAGGTCGCGGCGGAGTTCTCCGTGCCGCCGGTGTTTTCGCGGTAGGGACGTTCTGGTTGCGACGGGCCTCGTGCCCCGGACAAGGCGCATCGGCCATAGGCGCGATGCGCCGCAGAGCCGGGGCCCAGGGGCGGCACGGCCGTGCCTCGCCATCGAAGCCGACCTTGCTGCCCCTGGGTCCCGGCTCGCGCTGGACCGTTCTGCGGTCCAGCGCGTCCGGGACACGGCGATGTGCGACGTCGCTGCGTCTATCTCACCAGCATCGGGAACGTGACCGCGATGGCCCAGGCGAAGGCGAGCGCGTTGGCGAGACCGCCGACCCACGGGTGGCCGGTGTGCGCAAAGGTCCAGCGGCTGAACAGGCCGTAGACGACGAAGAAGGCGAGGATCACGGGCACGATCAGGATGAGAAAGAACAGCGCGCGCAGATTCAGCGCGACCGCGCCGGCGAGCGACAAAAGGAACAGAAATTTGGTCGCCGCATAGGCGCCGCGCCCGGTGCCGGGGCCGCGCGTCGCCCACTCGTCGGCGAGGAAGTAGGGGACCGTGCCGGCGGCGAGCGCGAGCACCAGGAGCCAGCGCGGCCCGACCGGCACGAAGGACGTCACGAACCAGTCGATCGCTCCGCCGAGCGCCCCGATCGCATAGGCGGTGACGAGCGTGGCGGCGAGCACGAAGGCGGCGACGGCGCGGGCGGACCAATGAAAGCCTCCGTCAGTTCGGGGTGCCGTCTGCACACCCGGACCCCGGACTGACCAGCGCCTCACGACGACCAGCATCAGCGCCGTCAGCAGGCCGTAAACGGCGAAATGCACGGCGAGATAGTCGCCGACCAGCACGGGCAGGAAGCTCGTCGGCGCCTTCCACAGCAGCAGCGGTGTCGCGATCGCCGGCACCACGGCGACGGGCCACAGCCGCCGCCACGGCAGGCCGGCGCCCTGCGGCGTCGCCGCGACGCGCGGCAACAGGCCGGCGAGCGGTTTTGCCAAGAGCACGATGCCGAGGATCAGAAGGCCGATCCAGGCGCCGCGATCGTCCACAAAGCCGGAGCCCGCGTGCCGGAACACCTGGTCGAGCCAGAGCAGCGCCTCGCGGCTGCTCGCCGGGCTGTAGAGGACCGCGATGTGCTCGACGCTCGGTGAGAAGGCGGCGCGCCGCGCCGTGCCGTCGGAAAAGCTCCCATAGGTGACGCCGGCCTCGACCGGGCCGCCGACCGCCATGCCGACGGCGCGCAGCGCCTCCTCCTTCAGCCGCCGCTCCCAGTCGCCGACCACGACGAGGAGGTTCTTCGGGCTGTCGGCCCGCACCGCCGGCGAGAACATCGACACGGCGACGACGGCGGCGATCTCGGGGTTCTCCTGCGCGGCCCGCACGATGATGTCGGACGCCATCGAGTGGCCGAGCAGTGCGATGCGCCCGTCGCCGCCGGCGAGCCCCTTCGCGAAGGCGGCGACGCGACCGACCTCCTCGACCAGCAGGATGGTCGTGCCGCTCACCTTCGTGATGTCGCCGCCGAGCTTCTCGGCGTTGCGCCCGTGGCCGGCGAAGTCGAACGTCACGGCGACGTAGCCGTTGCGCGCCAGCGTCACGGCGAAGGGCTGCATCAGCTGCTGCGAGCCGGCGAAGCCGTGCGCGATGACGATCACGGGCGCCGGCGGCGCCCCGGCCTGGCGATAGATCGTCACCGGCGTCGCCCCGACATTTGTGCGTTCGATCGTCAGCCCGGTCGTGGTGGCGAGGAGCTGCCACAGCGCAATCGCGACGGCGAGCGCGCCCGCGAGCCCGAGTGCGATTGTGAGAACAGGGCCGACGATGGAAGCGCGAAACCGGGACACGGGACCTCTGCGGAGCTTTTGGCGAAGCCCCGCCGGTATGGCGACGCGATGCCGGCCGCGCAAGCGATGCCGTGTCGCGGGCTGTCGCCCGCGAGCCTCGCGTCCCGGACGCGCTGCGCCGCGCAGCGGTGCAGCGCGAGCCGGGACCCAGGGGCCACCATCAGCAGTCCTGCCGTGTCGCCCTGGGTCCCCGCTTTCGCGGGGACACGTGGAGGAGAGCTCACAATCTCCCGTCCACCATCAGCTCGATCAGGAACGGGCCGTCGTCGGCCAGTGCGCGGTCGAGAGCCGGGGCGATCTGGTCGGGGCGCTCGACCCGCACGGCCGCGACGCCGAGCCCGTGCGCGAGAAAATCGAAGCGCAGGTTCTGGGCGGCGAGGTCGAAGCTGTCCGGGAAGGGATCGGTTTCGGGTAGGCCGAGGCCGCGGCGATAATCCAGCAGATTGTATTCGAGGATGCGGTACTTGCGATTGTTCAGAAGCACGAACTTGGCGCCGATGCGGTAGCGCGCCGCGGTCGCCAGCGCCTGCACGGTCGAGATGCCGCCGCCGTCGCCGGCGAAGCCGAAGACGAGCCGGCCGGGATGCGCGAGCTTCAGCCCGACGGCGCCGGGCAGGCCGGTGCCGAGCATGCCGCAGCGGGTCTGGAACCAGGTGCCGGGGATGTCGGGCGGCAGATGGCGCAACAGCTCGGGGGCATGGGTGAGCGCCTCGTCGAAGATCAAAGCGGGCTCGGAGAGCGCCTTCAGCCGGGCGGCGAGCGCCGCGAAGAATTTTGGCGCCCGCAGCGGCACCGTGTCGGGCAGGGCCGCGTCGGCGGCGAGCGCCGCCTTCAGCGCCTCGGCCTTCGTGGCGGCGTGCCGTTCGCGCCGCGCCGTCGCGGCGGCGCGCTCGGTCTCCGTCATGGTCTCGCGCAGCGCCGCGGCGAGCCGGCCGAGCGCGACTTTCGGGTCCGCCAGCATCCCGATCTCGACGCCCTCGTTCTTGGCGATCTCGGAGACGCCGAGATCGATCTGCACGAGCCGCGCGCCGTCCGCGAACACGCCGCTGGTCAGCGGGAAGACCTCCGGCAGCACCGTGGTGCCGACGATCAGCACCACGTCGGCGGCCGCCGTGACGGGCCGGCTGGCGGCGCCGAACATGTGGCCCAGGAACCCGCCGAGCAGCGGGTGCGAGGCCGGCATGTTCACCTCGGAGGCGTTACCGCCCCACACCACGGCGCCGAGCAGCTCGGCGACCGCGCTGAGCTCCGGCTGCGCCTCGGAGGCGGCGACCCCGTCCCCCGTCAGGATCAGCGGGGAGGCGCCGGTGCGCAGGAGCGCGGCCGCCGCCACGATGGTCGCGTCCTCGGGAACGACGCGGGTCTCGACCAGCCGGGTCGGCTCCACGGCCTCGGGGCAGGGCTGGTCGAGCACGTCCATGGGCAGGGTGAGAAACACCGGCCCGCAGGGCGGCGTCGCCGCCGTCTTGATGGCGCGGCGGGTGAGGCGCAGCAGCGAGCCCGGATCGACCACCCGCGAGGCGCAGGGGCCGGCGTGGTCCGACTTCACGAACGGCTTTGCGATGGTCGGCAAATCGGCCGCCATCTGGCCGTCGAGCGCCTCGTAGCGCAGCCCCGCCTCGCCGGCGAACACCACCAGGGGCGTATAGCCGCGGCGCGCGTAGTACATCATGCCAAGCCCGTTCGCGAGGCCCGCATAGGAGTGGAGCTGCACCAGCGCCGGCCGTCGCCACGGTCGCGGATCGCCGGCGCGCTGGACCGCCGGAGCGGCGCGCGCATAGGCGTCGGCGATCGCCACGGCGGGCCCCTCGTGCAGGGCGAGGATGTACTTCAGCCCGGCGAACTCCTCGGCCCGCAGCGCGTCGAGCAGGTTCTCCTCCGAGCTGCCGGGATTGCCGAACACATACGGGATGCCGTCGGCGACGAGCTGGCGCAGGAAGGCGAAACGCCCGGCGGTCGGGCGCGGCGGAGCAGCTGCGGCCGGTGTCGCTCCGGTCCGCGGGTCGGTGTCGGACTTCGCCATGCGGCCTCCCTGACGCCACGAGCCGGACGATGGCTCGCGCTCGCGCAATGGTTGCGACTATGACGAATGCCCGTATTGGAAGTAAGGTGCGGCACGTGCAATTCCCGGTGAGCGACGGCGCCTGATGCAGCGGCATCGCGCGGGGCATCGCGATTGTCGCGTTTGCGACAGCGATGGTCTCCGGCGCCGCGCCCGAATGGGTGTCGTGAAGTCGACAGGGCTTCAGGTGGCGCTTCCGGCGATCACGGGAATGTGCCCATAATTCATGCGCGTAATCCGCGATCCCCCGGAGGGCGGGGCTGGCCTGCTTCCTGCTATGGTCGCGGCGGGGTGCGCTGCAACGTTCGTTCCGCGGCGTGCCGATGCGGCGACGGTCGACTTCGGGACGCCCGAGGGTTGGCTCGGTCGCCTGCGGGACTGGCGTTGGGGGCCTCGATGACCGACAGCACGACCGTGGACGAGAGGCCGGGCGCCCCGGCGGTCGCTGCCCCGGCCTCGGAGGCGGGAGCCCCGCCGGCCGAAGCGCGCTGCCCGTTCCACAGCGGTGCGATGGGTGCCCCCGGGATGCCGGGCGCCATCCCCGCGCCGCAGCCCGGGCCGGCCGCCGACGGCGGCCCCAAGGTGATGGTGCTGACCGGCGCCTCGCGCGGCATCGGCCACGCCACCGTGCGGCTGTTCGCCGAGAGCGGCTGGCGGATCATCACCTGCTCGCGCCAGCCCTTCGACCGCGCGCGCTGCCCGTGGGAAGAGGGGCCGGACGATCACGTCCAGGTCGACCTCAACGATCTGCGCGCGCTCAATCTCGCGATCGTCGACATCAAGGCCCGGCTCGCCGGCCGGCCCCTGCATGCGCTGATCAACAATGCCGGCATCTCGCCGAAGGCGCCCGACGGCGCTCGACTGTCGTCGCTCACCACGCCGGTCGCCACCTGGACCGAGGTGTTCAACGTCAACTTCCTGGCGCCCGTGCTCCTGGCGCGCGGGCTGTTCGACGAGCTGAAGGCCGGGCGCGGCACGGTCGTCAATGTCACGTCGATCGTCGGCTCGCGGGTGCATCCCTTCGCCGGGACGGCCTATGCGACGTCGAAGGCGGCGCTCGCCTGCCTGACCCGTGAGATGGCGCACGATTTCGCGCCCCATGGAATTCGCGTCAACGCGATCGCGCCCGGCGAGATCAAGACCGACATCCTGTCGCCCGAGACCGAGGAGCGGCTCGCGCCGCTGATCCCGATGCGGCGGGTCGGCTCGCCCATGGAGGTGGCGTCGGTTCTGCAGTTCCTCTGCTCGGACGCGGCCAGCTACGTGACGGGCGAGGAGATTCACATCAACGGTGGTCAGACTCTCTGAACCGGAGCGACGGCCCTTCTTCTTGTTGCGGCGAATTTGATGACAACGTCTGTTTTATTGCTTCCGTCCGCGAAAAGTCGTGCTCTGATCGAGAACAACGTCGGCTGTGCCAAAGATTGGTCACACGGCCGGCGCGGCGGATGATGCGCACCGAATGGGCTTTTCGAGCGTGTCGCGGCACCAAATATAGGCGCGACAGCATTGCGATTCCCACGCATACTTATGATTGAAAAACACTGCAGTGGGATGGAGCACCGAGGACGATGGAGCGCAGCGCATGCTTCATGCTGATCCCGAGCGCCCGATCCGAGCGGCGGTAGCAACGACGCCGTCGGCCGCGCGCAGCGAGATCGCCCTGACGGGCGTCTACGAAATCTCGAAGATCCTGACCTCGGCGAGCCGGCTCGAGACGATGCTGGCGAACGTCGTGAATCTGCTCGCCTCGTTCATGCAGATGCGCCACGGCGTCATCTCGCTGCAGGACGACGACGGCATCCCGGCCATCGCGGTCGGTGCCGGCTGGACCGAGGAGGCGGCCGACCGCTTCCACGCCAGCCTGCCGCAGAAGGCGGTCGGCCAGGTGATCGTCACCGGCATGCCGCTCGTGGTGCCGAACATCGCGTCGCATCCGCTGTTCGAGCCGGACGACGTCGACAAGCTGACGCGCGACACGACCGAGGTGGTCTCCTTCGTCGGCGTCCCGATCCGCATCGGCCAGAAGGTCGTCGGCACGCTGACGATCGACCGCGTGTTCGACGCCCAGTCGGCGCAGCGGCTCGACTTCGACGTCCGCTTCCTGGTCATGGTGGCGAACCTGATCGGCCAGACCGTGCAGCTGCATCGCGTGCTGCTGCGCGACCGCGAGCGCCTGCTGACCGAAAGCCACCGGCTGCAGAAGGAGCTCGACGAGTACAAGCCGCGCAACGTCGGCAGCGCCGCCATCGCCGGCATCGTCGGCGAGAGCCCGGCGATCCGCTCGCTGCTCGACAAGGTCGCCCTGGTGGCGCGCTCGCGCTCGACCGTGCTGCTGCGCGGCGAGTCCGGCACCGGCAAGGAGCTGTTCGCCCGCGCCATCCACGACCTGTCGCCCTGCGCCAGCGGGCCGTTCATCAAGGTCAACTGCGCGGCGCTGCCCGAGTCGGTGCTCGAGTCGGAGCTGTTCGGCCACGAGAAGGGGGCCTTCACGGGCGCCATCCAGGCCCGCAAGGGCCGCTTCGAGCTCGCCCATGGCGGCACGCTGTTCCTCGACGAGATCGGCGAGATGTCGCTGGTCTTCCAGGCCAAGCTGCTGCGCGTGCTGCAGGAGGGCGAGTTCGAGCGGGTCGGCGGCACCAAGACCATCAAGGTGGCGGTGCGGCTCGTCACCGCGACCAACCGCAATCTGGAGGAGGCGGTGGCGAAGGGCGAGTTCCGCGCCGACCTCTACTATCGCATCAACGTCGTGCCCGTGATCCTGCCGCCGCTGCGCGACCGCAAGAGCGACATTCCGCTGCTGAGTCGCGAGTTCCTGGCGCGCTTCAATCACGAGAACGGCCGCACTTTGGAGCTCGGCGCCGGCGCCGTCGAGGTGCTGTCGAGCTGCCTGTTCCCCGGCAATGTCCGCGAGCTGGAGAACTGCGTGCGCCGCGCCGCGACCCTCGCCGCCGGCCCGACGCTCGCCGCCGACGACTTCGCGTGCCGCAACGACCAATGCGTCTCGGCGATGCTGTGGCGGGGGCGCAATCCGCAAGCCTTCGTCCCGCCCGCCGTGCCGATACCGTCGGCCGCACCGATGCCGTCGGCCGTGTCGCCACCCGCCGGGTGCGGTTCGCGCCCGATGCCGGACGAACTGCCGCAGCAGCCCGACGCGACCGCGCCGCTGCATGACGGCGACGACTTCCGCGGCGGCCGCGGCTCCGAGCGCGAACGCCTCGTCGAGGCGATGGAGCGGGCCGGCTGGGTGCAGGCCAAGGCCGCCCGCATCCTCGGCCTCACGCCGCGCCAGATCGGCTACGCCCTTAAAAAGCACGGCGTCGAGCTGAAGCGGTTCTGATCAGGTGGGGCTCGGACCCGCGGTCTGACGCGAACCCGGCCTGATTCTCCGGTGCGTGCCCCGGACAAGGCGCGACCGGCCGCAGGCCTGTCGCGCCGCAGAGCCGGGGCCCAGGGGCGGTCCGGCAATCACATCGCCTGATCGCCCCTGGGTCCCGGGTCGCGGCGCATTGCGCCGCGCCCGGGACACGAGCTTCGTGTCCTGGCGCCGATCGTCATCAGATGTCGGGTCCACCGGGCGCGGCGCTTTTGCACGCCAGCGGTCACCTCACGGCGAGCCAAGTGAGCCTCTCGGTCGGCCTTCCGGGCACCGACACCCCCTGTCGGGGATGCGACACGATCGCGTCGGATGAGCGTCGACTTGTCGGACGCGCGACAGGACCGGGTGTCGGACGAAACCGGCAAATGACTGACAACGCAAGTGTTCCCCGCGTGGCACAGGTCTTGAAACACGATCTCGCGTCACCGCCCGTGAGGACCACCGATGGCCAGCTTCGTGTCGCTCGACAGCCTCTCCGGAACGACCTCGGCCGACGCCATGCGTCAGGCCCTCGGCGCCTCGGGCTGTCAGTCCTCCTCGTGCGGGTCGAGCGGCGGGCCGGGCGACATGCCGGCCGATCTGTGGGCCAGGATCAAGGACCATCCGTGCTACTCGGAGGAGGCGCACCACTACTTCGCCCGCATGCATGTGGCGGTGGCGCCGGCCTGCAACATCCAGTGCAACTACTGTAACCGCAAGTACGACTGCGCCAACGAGAGCCGCCCCGGCGTCGTCTCCGAGAAGCTGACGCCCGACCAGGCCTTCCGCAAGGTCGTGACGGTCGCCAACGAGGTGCCGCAGCTCTCGGTGCTCGGCATCGCCGGTCCGGGCGACGCGCTCTACGACTGGCGTAAGACGAAGGCCACGTTCGAGCTGGTCGCGCGAGAGATTCCCGACATCAAGCTGTGCATCTCGACCAACGGGCTGGCGCTGCCCGATCATGTCGACGAGCTGGTCGATATGAACATCGACCACGTGACGATCACGATCAACATGATCGACCCGATGATCGGGACGAAGATCTATCCGTGGATCTTCTACGACCACAAGCGCTGGACCGGCCTCGTCGCGTCGCAGATCCTGCACGAGCGGCAGATGCTCGGCCTCGAAATGCTGGCCGAGCGCGGCATCCTCGTGAAGGTCAACTCGGTGATGATCCCGGGCATCAACGACGAGCACCTGAAGGAGGTCAACGCCGCCGTGAAGGCGCGCGGCGCCTTCCTGCACAACATCATGCCGCTGATTTCCGACCCGGCGCACGGCACCCATTTCGGCCTCACCGGCCAGCGCGGGCCGAAGCACGCCGAGCTGATGGCCCTGCAGGAGGCCTGCGCGGGCGGCGCCAACCTGATGCGTCACTGCCGCCAGTGCCGGGCCGACGCGGTGGGCCTCCTGGGCGAGGACCGCGGCCAGGAGTTCACGCTCGACCAGATCCCGGAGGAGGTCGCCTACGACCCGTCGGTGCGGACGACCTATCGCGAGGTCGTGGCGCGCGAGCGCCAGGATCACGTCGCCGCCAAGCAGGAGGCGACCGCGGTGCTCGACGAGACCGACAGCGCCGCCCGCATCCTGATCGCGGTGGCGACCAGGGGTGGCGGCCGCGTCAACCAGCATTTCGGCCATGCCAAGGAGTTCCAGGTCTACGAGGCCTCGGCGTCGGGCGTGCGCTTCATCGGCCATCGCAAGGTCGAGGACGCCTACTGCGAAGGCGGCTTCGGCGAGGACGCGACGCTTGACAGCGTGCTGAAGACGCTGGAGGGCGTCGACACGGTGCTGTGCGCGAAAATCGGCGACTGCCCGCAGGGGCAGCTGAAGAGCGCCGGCATCACGGCGACCGACGCCTTCGCGTTCGAGTACATCGAGACCGCCATCTCGGCCTGCTACGCCGATCGTTATGGACGGCCCGTCCAGGCGCAGGTCGCCTGACCGCACCGTCGCGAAGAAGGAGAGACTGTCATGGCCCTGAAGATCGTCGCGTCGCAGTGCACCGTGTGCGGGGCCTGCGAGTTCGAGTGCCCGAACAGCGCCATCAAGATGAAGCGCGACATCTACGTGATCGACCCGGCGAAGTGCACCGAATGCGAGGGGCATTTCGACGCGCCGCAATGCGCGGCCGTGTGCCCGGTCCCCAACACCTGCATCGCCGCCTGAGCGCCGCGCCATGGTCGCCGCGGGCAGCCAGGCCGCCGCACCGGAGCCGACCGACTGGCTCGGTCATCCGGTGTCCTGTGCCGACTGCCCGCACGAGGAGATCCGGGCCGAAGGCCGCTGCGACCGCGGGCGCATCTGCGTCCGCGACCGCCGCGCCCGCCGGATCGACCGATTCTTCGCCGGCAATCCCGGCGAGGCGGAGCAGTACCTGAATCATCCCTATTTCGAGATCCGTGCCCTCGCGGCGCGGCGCGCGAGCCTGTTCCTGCTGCCGGCGCTGATCGACGATCCGGAGCCCGACGTCCGCGCCGTGGTGGCGCAGCGTCTGCCGCTCACCCGCGTCATCAAGCTGCGCGAGGATCCCGACCGTAAGGTCCGCATGGTGATGGCGCAGCGCCTGGAGGGCGCGGCCCTCGTCGCCATGCTGGGCGATCCCGATTACGCCGTGCGACTCGTCGCGGTGCGCCACGTGCCGCCGGACGTGCTGCCGGGCGCCATGCAGGATCCCGACCCGCAGGTGCGCTGCGAGGTGGCGCGGCGGGTGAAGCCGGACGTGCTGCCGGCCATGCTCTACGATCTCGACCCGCTGGTGCGCATCGCGGTCGCCGAGCGGCTCGAGCCGTCGCAGCTCGTCGCGCTCGCCGACGACGAGGATCTGCGGGTGCGCTTCATCGTCGCCGAGCGCGGCGCGCCGGCGGCGCTGCCGCTGCTGCGCGACGATCCCGATCCCGAGGTGCGGCAGCGGGCGCGCGACCGGCTCGCCGGCCTCCCCCCGCCCACCCTCGTGTCCCCCGTCATCTCCACCGTCATCGAACCCAGGGAGGGGCACGATGGGCCTCGGCCGTGAGGAAGAGGTCGAAATTCGCGCCGCTCCGCGCTTCATGCCGGGCGAGAAGGTGCAGTCGACCAAGCACATCAAGAACGACGGCACCTATCCGCGCCGCGAGATCGGCGACATTCTCGTGCGCAAAGGCGATGTCGGCTATGTGCGCGATATCGGCACCTTCCTGCAGCAGTTCTATGTCTATGCCGTCGAGTTCGTCGACCGCGGCGTCATCGTCGGCATGCGCGGCCGCGAGCTCGTGAGCCTCGACCGGCCGGCCGTCGCGGCCGATGCGGCCGATGTGATCACGGCCGCGACCGACACCGCCGCGACTCGCACGTCCGAGACCGTCGCCTCCTAGACGGTCGATATCCGACAATCGCAGATTTTTTGAAAAACGACCTCCGAGCCCGGGAAACCCACGCCGTGAAGATCATGATCCGCAAGACCGAGAAGGGCCTCTCCGCCTACGTCCCCAAGAAGGATCTTGAGCAGCCCATCGTCGAGCTGGAGAAGGACGCGATGTGGGGCGGCTGGGTGAAGCTGAAGAACGGCTGGGTGCTGGTCCTGCCCGAGATGCCGGCCGAGACGCGCCTGCCCATCACGGTCGAGGCGAAGCGGATCAGCGAGGACGCATGAGCACGCCCGAGGTTCTGGCCGGGACATCCGCCGCGACGGCGGCCGACACGGCGCTCGCCGCCACGCTTGCGGCGCTGCCGCCGCTCGGCCCCGAGCGCCTGCCCGGGCTGGTCGCGGCCCTGAAGGCCGGCCGCGTGGTGCCCTATCTCGGCCCCGACCTTTTGCCCGACGAGACCGACGGCGTGCCGCGCACGCCCGAGGCGCTGGCGCTGGCGCTCAACGCGCGGGCCGCCGTCTCGGCCCGCATCCGTGGCAATCTGTGGGCGACGGCGCAGTCGATCGAGAGCCGCCGCCACCGCAAGACCCTGACGGCCCTGATGGCGGAGATCTTCCGCAAGCCCGTGGTGCCGACACCCCTGCAGCGGGCGCTGGCCGCCCTGCCGCTGCCGATGGTCGTCGACACCTGGTACGACGGCGCCATGCGGCGGGCCTTCGTCGAGTCCGGCCGTTCGGACTGGGGCGAGATCCAGGGCGTCACCCGAGCGCACGCGACCGGCGACATCTGGTGGCGGGCCTACGACGCGCAGGGCCGCGAGGTCGCGCCGGAGACCGCGGTGGACTGGACCACCATCCTCTACAAGCCGCATGGCGGCGTCGTTCCGGCGGAAAACTTCCTCGTGTCGGATTCCGACTATGTCGAGGTTCTGACCGAGATCGACATTCAAACCCCGATTCCCGTGCCGGTGCAGGAGCGCCGCGTCGACCGCGCCTTCTTGTTCGTCGGTACCCGCTTCCACGACCAGACGCTGCGCATCTTCGCCCGCCAGATCTCCAAGCGGTCCGGCGACGGCCATGTCGCCCTGGTCGACCCCGCGGTCCTGACCCGCAACGAGGCGCGCTTCCTCGCCGCCGCCGGCGTCGCCCCGATCGCCGCCGGCCCGGCCGACCTCGCCGCCGCGTTGGGCTGAGCGCCAACACGCAGCGTAGGGTGGGCAAAGGTGCGCCGAGGCGCGCCGTGCCCACGCCGACGGGCGCTGTCGATCACACTCGGCCGCCGGTGCGCGACCGCGTGGGAACGCTTCGCTTTGCCCACCCTACGTCTCCGGCCCTTCTCCTCTCCCCACATCGCTCGTGCCCGGGGCTCACCCCCCTCCCTATCCCTCCCCCACAAGGGGGGAGGGAACGGGGTGTTGCACTGTCGGAATTTCATCTCACGCGAATGCACGAGCGGCTCGGTCGACCGCTTCTGATCACGCGTCGACGGCGGCATTTATTGTCGTCGTTCCCTCCGCCCTTGTGGGGGAGGGACAGGGAGGGGGGTGAGCGGCGCCGGCGATAGCTCACCTCCGGCCCGACTGCTCCCGTCGACTCCCCGCCGACCTCCGACAGGCTTGTCACCTTTGTCGGGTTCCAAACAGCCCTGCAGGAGCCGACAGCGGCACCGACACGGTCCGACAAACCATTGGGAGACAAGCACTTCCGCGATGTCGCAAGGCGCCGCTGCGCTGTTGGCACGGGCGTTGCTGATCAAGGGTGCGGAACGGGCGCCGATGTCACCAGCGACGCAAGGCGCGAGACGAAAGGAACCGGTATGAGCTCTCTTCGGCAGATCGCCTTCTACGGCAAGGGTGGCATCGGCAAGTCCACCACCTCGCAGAACACCCTCGCGGCCCTCGTCGAGATGGGCCAGAAGATCCTGATCGTCGGCTGCGATCCCAAGGCCGACTCGACCCGCCTCATCCTCAACACCAAGCTGCAGGACACCGTGCTCAGCCTCGCCGCCGAGGCCGGCTCGGTCGAGGACCTGGAGCTCGACGACGTCCTGAAGATCGGCTTCAAGGGCATCAAGTGCGTCGAGTCCGGCGGTCCGGAGCCGGGCGTCGGTTGCGCCGGCCGCGGCGTCATCACCTCGATCAACTTCCTCGAGGAGAACGGCGCCTACGACGACGTCGACTACGTCTCCTACGACGTGCTCGGCGACGTGGTGTGCGGCGGCTTCGCCATGCCGATCCGCGAGAACAAGGCGCAGGAAATCTACATCGTCATGTCCGGCGAGATGATGGCGCTCTACGCCGCCAACAACATCTCCAAGGGCATCCTCAAGTACGCCCATTCGGGCGGCGTGCGGCTCGGCGGGCTCATCTGCAACGAGCGCCAGACCGACCGCGAGATCGACCTCTCCGAGGCGCTCGCCAAGAAGCTCAACACCCAGCTCATCCACTTCGTGCCGCGCGACAACATCGTCCAGCACGCCGAGCTGCGCCGCCAGACCGTGATCCAGTACGCCCCCGACTCGCAGCAGGCGAAGGAGTACCGGACGCTGGCCGAGAAGATCCACGCCAACTGCGGCAAGGGCACCATCCCGACCCCGGTGTCGATGGACGAGCTCGAGCAGATGCTGCTCGACTTCGGCATCATGAAGACCGAGGAGCAGCAGCTCGCCGAGCTCGCCGCCAAGGAAGCCGCCAAGGCGGCCGCCGCGGTCTGACCCGGTCCCGTCCGACATCAGCGCGGCGACCGCCGGTCGCCGCCTTCGACATCCGAACGAGGAACGAGCCATGAGCCTCGATTACGAGAACGATGGCGCCTTCAACGAGAAGGTCATCGAGGAAGTCCTGTCCGCCTATCCGGACAAGTTCGCCAAGCGGCGCAAGAAGCACCTCAGCGTCGCCAAGGGAGCCGAAGAGGGCGCCGCCGGAGCGGAAGGCGAGGAAGGTCAGCTCCTCTCCGAGTGCGACGTCAAGTCGAACATCAAGTCCATCCCGGGCGTGATGACCATCCGGGGCTGCGCCTATGCCGGCTCCAAGGGCGTGGTCTGGGGCCCCGTGAAGGACATGGTCCACATCAGCCACGGCCCGGTCGGCTGCGGCCAGTACTCGTGGTCGCAGCGCCGCAACTACTACATCGGCTCGACCGGCATCGACTCGTTCGTCACGATGCAGATCACCTCCGACTTCCAGGAGCGTGACATCGTGTTCGGCGGCGACAAGAAGCTCGCCAAGGTGATCGACGAGATCGAGCAGATGTTCCCGCTCAACCACGGGATCTCGATCCAGTCCGAGTGCCCGATCGGCCTGATCGGCGACGACATCGAGGCGGTGTCGAAGAAGAAGGGCAAGGAGATCGGAAAGACCATCGTGCCGGTCCGCTGCGAAGGCTTCCGCGGCGTCTCGCAGTCGCTCGGACACCACATCGCCAACGACACGATCCGCGACTGGGTGCTCGACAAGAAGGAGACCACCTTCGAGGCCGGCCCCTACGACGTGAACGTGATCGGCGACTACAACATCGGCGGCGACGCCTGGGCGTCGCGCATGCTGCTCGAGGAGATGGGCCTGCGGGTGGTCGGCAACTGGTCCGGCGACGCGACGCTCGCCGAGATCGAGCGGTCGCCCAAGGCGAAGCTCAACCTCATCCACTGCTACCGGTCGATGAACTACATCTGCCGGCACATGGAGGAGAAGTACGGCATCGCCTGGATGGAGTACAACTTCTTCGGCCCCAGCCAGATCGCCCACTCGCTGCGCAAGATCGCCAAGCACTTCGGTCCGGAGATCGAGGAGAAGGCCGAGGCGGTCATCGCCAAGTACCAGCCCCTCGTCGACGCCGTCGTCGCCAAGTACCGGCCGCGGCTCGAGGGCAAGAGCGTCATGCTCTATGTCGGCGGCCTGCGTCCGCGCCACGTGATCACGGCCTACGAAGACCTGGGCATGCAGATCGCCGGCACCGGCTACGAGTTCGCCCACAACGACGACTACCAGCGCACCGGACACTACGTCCGCAAGGGCACGCTGATCTACGACGACGTGACCGGCTACGAGCTCGAGAAGTTCATCGAGAAGGTCCGCCCGGACCTGGTCGGCTCCGGCATCAAGGAGAAGTACCCGGTCCAGAAGATGGGCATCCCGTTCCGGCAGATGCACTCGTGGGACTACTCGGGCCCGTATCACGGCTACGACGGTTTCGCGATCTTCGCCCGCGACATGGACCTCGCCATCAACAATCCGGTGTGGGGCCTGTTCGACGCCCCCTGGAAGAAGAAGGGCGAGGCGCCCGTCCTGCAAGCCGCCGAATAGACGGTTCGCGCGGGTTCCCGGCACTCGCGTGAAGGGGAGCCCGCGACGGCGGCCTTGGCCGCCCGTCGCGGGACACCCCGCCCGAGCCGGTCTCGCGGATCGTCGTCCCCTCGTGTCCGAGCGCGTTCGGACGCCGTGAACGGGGAAGAACTTTCGCCGAACGCGCTCTATGCCGCGTGTCGCCGTATGGCGCGGCCGCGCAGAGAAGACAGGAGCTACCCATGCCGCAGTCGGCCGAAAAAGTCCTCGATCACGCCAAGCTCTTCCACGAGCCCGAGTATCAGGAGCTGTTCAAGCGCAAGCGCGAGGTCTTCGAGTGCCCGTCCGCGCAGGAGGCGATCGACGCCCAGCGCGAGTACGCGAAGACCTGGGATTACCGCGAGAAGAACCTCGCCCGCGACTCGCTGGTGATCAACCCGGCCAAGGCCTGCCAGCCGCTCGGCGCCGTGTTCGCCGCCGCCGGCTTCGAGAAGACGATGTCGTTCGTGCACGGCTCGCAGGGCTGCGTCGCCTACTATCGCTCGCATCTGTCGCGTCACTTCAAGGAGCCCGCCTCGGCCGTCTCCTCGTCGATGACCGAGGACGCGGCGGTGTTCGGCGGCCTCAACAACATGATCGACGGGCTCGCCAACACCTACTCGCTCTACGACCCGAAGATGATCGCGGTCTCGACCACCTGCATGGCCGAGGTCATCGGCGACGACCTGAAGTCCTTCATCGGCAACGCCAAGAACAAGGGCTCGGTGCCGCAGGACTTCCACGTCCCGCACGCCCACACGCCCGCCTTCGTCGGCAGCCATGTCGACGGCTACGACAACATGATGAAGGGCGTCCTGGAGCACTTCTGGGAGGGCAAGGAGCGTAGCCCCGGGACCAAGGTCAACATCATCCCGGGCTTCGACGGCTTCTGCGTCGGCAACAACCGTGAGCTCAAGCGCGTCCTCGATCTGATGGGCGTGAGCCACACGATCCTGTCGGACGCCTCCGACCAGTTCGACACGCCCTCCGACGGCCACTTCCGGATGTATTCGGGCGGCACCACGCTGGCCGACACGGCCGACGCCCTGAACGCTAAGGCGACCGTCTCGCTGCAGGCCTACTGCACCCGCAAGACGCTCGACTACATCGGCGAGACGGGCCAGGAGACGGCGAGCTTCCACTATCCGCTCGGCGTCGCCGGCACCGACGAGCTTTTGATGAAGATCGCCGAGCTGGCCGGGGTCGAGATCCCGGAGAGCCTCACGCTCGAGCGCGGTCGCCTGGTCGACGCCATGGCCGACAGCCAAGCCTATCTGCACGGCAAGAAGTACGCGATCTTCGGCGATCCGGACTTCGTCTACGCGATGGCGCGCTTCGTCATGGAGATGGGCGGCGAGCCGACCCACTGCCTCGCCACCAACGGCGGCAAGGCGTGGGAGGAGGAGATGAACACGCTGCTCGCCTCCTCGCCGTTCGGCAAGGACGCCAAGGTGTGGGCCGGCAAGGATCTGTGGGCGCTGCGCTCGCTGATGCTGACCGAGCCGGTCGACTTCGTGATCGGCAGCTCCTACGGCAAGTATCTCGAGCGTGATACCGGTGCGCCGCTGATCCGGCTGACCTTCCCGATCTTCGATCGCCACCACCATCACCGCTTCCCGCTGATGGGCTACCAGGGCGGCCTGCAGCTCCTGCGGACCATCCTCGACAAGGTGTTCGACAAGCTCGACCGCGACAGCGAGATCCCGGCCAAGACCGACATCTCGTTCGACCTGACGCGCTGAGCCCTACGCTGGCCGAGGCGCCGGCGCGCTCCCTCTCCCCGCGCGCGGGGAGAGGGGCGGGGTGAGGG